>CAMYAU010000102.1 GCA_947253735.1 uncultured Varibaculum sp.
CCCCTAATCTGAAACCGGATGCCGCGATTTTCTTCGCCCACGGTTTCAATATCCGCTTCGGTTACATTCAACCGGGCGCAGGTCACGACGTATGCATGGTGGCTCCGAAAGGCCCCGGTCACAAGGTACGTGCCTCCTATGAGGCTGGCTACGGAACCCCGGCAGTTATCGCGGTGGAACAGGACGAATCCGGTAACGCTTGGCAGGTAACGAAAGCCTATGCGAAAGCTCTGGGAGCGACCCGGGCAGGGGTAATCAAGACCACCTTTACCGAGGAAACCGAAACCGATCTTTTCGGGGAACAGGCAGTACTCTGTGGCGGGGTATCTCACCTGATCCAGGCCGGTTTTGAGACCTTGACCGAGGCTGGTTATCAACCGGAGATTGCCTACTTCGAGGTCTGCCACGAGATGAAACAGATCGTGGATCTGATCAACGAAGGCGGAATCACCAAGCAACGCTGGTCATGCTCGGACACCGCCGAATACGGCGACTACGTGTCCGGTCCGCGGGTGATCACAGAACAAACTCGCGAAGCCATGCGCGGCATTTTGTCCGATATTCGCGATGGTTCCTTCGCCAAACGTTTCATCAATGATCAAGACAATGGAGCTCAGGAGTTTAAACAGATGCGTGCAGCAGAAGAAGCCCACCCCATCGAGAAAGTAGGGCGCGAACTACGTGCCATGTTCTCGTGGAACCAAAGTGATGATGACTACCAGGAAGGGCAGGCGCAGCGCTAAGGGCGAACATCGCGTGATGGTCATAGCTGCTGTTGTGACCGGTTTCCGAAAAGATGTGAGAGGGGGCTTGAGCCGAGCGAAGCAAGGCTCACCGGGGTCCCCCGAACACTTTTCGGGAATCGGCTAATGGTGAGGTCAGGGAAGTAAAGTAAGTGCGCTGTAATCGCTAATACTGCAGGATGTGTTGCTGGTTTCCGAAAAGATGTGAGAGGGGGCTTGAGCCGAGCTAAGCAAGGCTCACTGGGGTCCCCCGAACACTTTTCGGGAGCCGGTCAACGGTAGTAGCGCGGAGGAAGGTTAGTAACAACTATGGGTAATACCATTAAGCTCGCGGTTATTCCCGGGGATGGGATTGGTAAAGAGGTCGTGGCCGAAGGACTAAAGGTTATGGATGCTGCCTTGCTTGGTAGCGGGATTAGCGTCCAAAAAACCGAGTTCAACCTGGGGGCTGCTCGCTACCGGGAGACCGGAGAAATTCTGCCTGAGGACGAGCTGGAAAGTATTAAAAAGCACGATGTGATTTTGCTGGGGGCAGTCGGAGATCCCGCAGTACCCTCGGGAGTGTTAGAACGCGGCCTGCTGCTCAAGCTGCGTTTCAGTCTGGATCACTACGTGAATCTACGCCCGGCCCGTTACTATCCGGGGGTACCCACTCCGCTGGCTGATCCGGGTGAGATTGATTTTGTAGTAGTACGCGAAGGTACCGAAGGTTTGTACTGCGGTAACGGCGGAGCAATCCGGGTGGGGACTGATCAAGAAATCGCCACCGAAGTTTCCGTCAACACTGCCTTTGGAGTCGAGCGGGTGGTGCGTTTTGCCTTTGCGCAGGCTGCCAAGCGACGTCAGCACGTAACCTTAGTGCATAAACACAATGTGCTGGTTCATGCCGGACATCTGTGGCGACGGATGGTAGAGCGGGTAGCGGAAGAATACCCCGCGGTTAACTGGGATTATGCGCATGTAGATGCCGCCACTATTTACCTGGTGCAAGACCCGGGACGGTTCGACGTAATCGTCACCGACAACCTATTCGGCGATATCTTAACCGACGAGGCAGGTGCGATTACCGGGGGAATTGGCCTGGCAGCCTCGGGAAATATTAATCCCGACCGTACCTTCCCCTCCATGTTTGAGCCAGTACATGGTTCTGCTCCCGATATCGCGGGTAAAGGCATTGCGGATCCTACGGCCACGATTTCTTCGGTAGCGATGCTGCTAGAAAACGAGGGTGCAGGGCAGCAGGCGGAAAACATCCGCGCCGCGATTGCCGCCGATATGGAGGAGCGCGCCCTCGCTGCCGAGCAAGGTCAGCCCTTGCAACGTAGTACCAGCCAGATTGGGGATGCGATTGCCGCCCGTCTCTAGGGTGGAACTAGAATCCGTCCTCTGGCGAGAAAACCGGTCAACAAGTGACCCTGAAAAAAGTTTAAATCCCAAAATAGGCTCCCCGGAGCCGGAAAGATCATGATAATGAGCGAGAATGGTTTAACCCATGTGCCCACCCAGTTAGAGGCGGCATCGCAGGTGCCACTGCCGAGCGCGGATCAGTTGGCGGGGCGTTTTGCTTTGCAGCCTAACCAGCATCCGGCCAGCGACAAAGAATACCGCGAGATTATGGATTCCTTGTGCTTTGGCAGAAAATTTGGCGATCATATGGCGGTTGCTGACTGGAAAGCAGGTTCGGGGTGGAGCGGACACCGTATCCAGGCATTCGAAAACTTGAGTCTCTCACCGGGGGCGGTAGTGTTCCATTACGGCCAAGAAATTTTTGAGGGTCTAAAAGCCTACCGCCATAAAGATGGCTCTATCTGGGCTTTCCGTCCCCGGTACAATGCTGCGCGTCTGAATGAGTCTGCACGACGTCTGGCGCTACCGGAAATCCCGGAGGAAGACTTTGTGGCTTCGGTAGTTGACCTGGTGCGTGCCGATAAACGTTGGGTACCAACTGCCCCCAACACTTCCCTTTATCTTCGTCCCTTCATGATCGCAACTGAGCCCTACCTGGGGGTACATTCTGCCAATGAAGTTAAATATCTGGTGATTGGTTCCCCGTCTGGCTCCTATTTCTCGGGTGGAGAGGCCCAGGGGGTCTCCATTTGGGTTGACCGCCACTACCATCGGGCCGGTCCGGGTGGTACTGGGGAGGCTAAATGTGGAGGTAACTATGCAGCCTCGCTACTGCCCCAAAATATGGCGGCCCAAAAAGGCTACGAACAGGTCTGTTTCTTGGATACCACCCACACCAACCTGGAAGAACTGGGTGGCATGAACGTGTTCGTGGTACGCAAAGACGGTTCGGTACATACTCCGCGCCTGACCGGCGTAATCCTCGAGGGTGGGACTCGCTCAGCAATCTGCCGGTTGCTGCGTGATAGTGGCACCCCGGTTTTCGAACGCGATATCTCCCTAGAGTCGCTGGTAGCAGATATTCGCTCCGGTGAAGTGAGTGAAGTATTTGCCTGCGGGACCGCGGCGGTAGTAACCCCGATTGGCCGGCTTGGCTCCGATGATTTCGAGGTGGAAGTGCCTTGCGGACCGGTAACCGCCAGCATTCATCAGCGTCTGGTAGACATTCAAAATGGGGAAGCGCCCGATCCTTACGGTTGGACGTATCAGCTTTGTGAATAGCTGTGGTGAGGGCGCAGGTTCTGCTTTTATGAGCATGACCGCGCCCTCGTCCTGGTAACTTTGTCCCCCCCGCACCATAGAAAATATTTTTGGGAGAGAAAATGGCTTATCCACTTCGTTCAAGAACCTCGACTGCCGGCCGCAATATGGCAGGTGCCCGCTCGCTGTGGCGAGCCACCGGCATGAGTGACAGTGATTTTGGGAAACCGATTATCGCCATTGCTAATTCCTTTACTCAGTTTGTTCCCGGTCACGTACACTTAAATCAAGTGTCTCCGCTGGTGGCGCAGGCTATTAAAGATGCGGGCGGGGTAGCGAAAGAGTTCAACACGATCGCCATTGATGACGGGATCGCCATGGGGCACCAGGGGATGCTCTATTCTTTGCCCAGTCGGGAAATCATCGCCGACAGCGTGGAATATATGGTGAATGCCCACTGCGCAGACGCCCTGGTTTGTATCTCCAACTGCGACAAAATCACTCCGGGAATGATGATTGCTGCCATGCGGCTAAACATTCCCACAGTGTTTGTCTCAGGCGGTCCCATGGAGGCGGGGCGAGGAATCGACCCCAATATGATCGTGGGGCCGGCTCAAAGCGGGCACGGCAATCTGATTACAGTCATGAATGCTACTGCTGACCAGGATATTTCTGATCAACAGTTGACCGAGATTGAAAAAGCAGTCTGCCCCACCTGTGGTTCTTGTTCGGGAATGTTCACCGCTAACTCCATGAACTGTCTGACCGAGGCGCTAGGGTTGGCGCTGCCCGGAAATGGTTCCACTCTGGCAACTCACATCGCGCGCCGGGAGCTATTTACCGAGGCCGGTAAGCTAATCGTGCAGCTGTGCGAGCGTTATTACGACCAGAGTGAGGACGCGGTTTTGCCACGGCAAATCGCTTCCCGGGAGGCGTTCCTGAACGCCATGAGTCTAGACATGGCAATGGGAGGATCTTCCAATACGGTGTTGCACTTGCTGGCTATTGCCCGCGAAGCCGGAGTGCGTTTTGACCTGGAAGATATCTCCCGCCTGGGGCGCAGCGTGCCCTGTCTGTGCAAAGCGGCCCCTAACCACAACGATTACCATATGGAGGACGTGCATCGCGCCGGAGGGATTCCCGCTCTACTGGGAGAACTTGACCGGGCGGAGCTACTCGAGCACGAGGTCACCTCGATTCATGCGCCCTCGTTAGAAAAATGGTTAGCCGATTGGGATGTGCGTGGCGGCTCTGCTACCGCTAAGGCTAAGGAATTATTTAGGGCAGCACCCGGGGGAGTGCGCACTACCGAGCCTTTCTCAACTGCTAACCAGTGGAAAGACCTGGATACCGATACAGTCACTGGTTGTATCCGCGATACCGCCCACGCCTATTCGGCCAATGGGGGACTGACGGTTTTGCGGGGGAATCTGGCAGAAAAAGGCGCCATTATTAAAGCCGCCGGCATCGACAGCGACCTTTACCATTTCCGCGGTAAAGCCATCGTGATGGAATCCCAAGAAGAAGCCATCGAAAAAATCCTAGACCACAGCGTTAAACCTGGTCACGTAGTAGTGATTCGCTATGAAGGGCCGGCGGGCGGGCCGGGAATGCAAGAAATGCTCTACCCAACCTCCTTCCTAAAGGGGAGGGGTCTGGGCAAGAAGTGCGCCCTGATAACCGATGGGCGTTTTTCGGGTGGCACTTCCGGGATCTCGGTGGGGCATATTTCTCCCGAGGCCGCTGACGGGGGTCTAATTGCCCTAATCGAGGACGGCGATGAAATCACTATCGACGTCAATACTGAATCCCTAACCCTAGAGGTGCCCGAAGCAGAACTGGCGCGCCGCCGCCAGCAAATGGAGCAGCGTCCCCATCCTTACACTCCGCGCAGCCGCAAACGCACAGTTTCCGACGCCCTCAAACTCTACGCTGCCTGCGCCCTTAGCGCCGATCAAGGTGGCGCGCGCGATGTA
>CAMYAU010000103.1 GCA_947253735.1 uncultured Varibaculum sp.
ATACGGTAGGGGTGGGTGGATGCGTCTGCGTGTTCGATTCCAATCGAGGTGGTGTTGGCTACCCAATTTCCCGCGTGCCAGGCGGTATCGCGGTCCCAGACGAGTTGGCCGATACGGCCACTGGTTTCTACTTGGTAGTGCGCGGAGGCGGGTCGGGTTTGCCATACGTTCCAGCATCCTTGTATGGAAAGGTTTCCATCGTTGTGGTGCAGGATTATTTTGTTGATGGATCGGCCTTGTCTGCCTTTGGTGAAGTGTTTGTTCATCAAAAGGTTCAGGTCAGCTTCTAGAGTGTTCCAGTTCTTCATTTTGGGTTCTCCGTTTCTTTGTTGGTTGGTTTAGCCGGTGGCCAGGATAAAAAGTGCGATCAGGTAGATAAGCGGGGTCAGTATCCATGAAAGGAATAAGGCGAAAAGGAGCCAGATCCCGGCGGTAAGTAGCGTTAAGACTGCTAGGAGTGCCAAGAATTTAAGAATTGTTTTCGAGCAGGTTTTCATGGCTTTTCTTTTTCGTCGGGGAGGGCGTGTTGGGGCAGATATTTGCCCGGGCTGGTCTGGCCTGCCTGAGGGGTTGGCGGGGAGTATTTATCTGGACTACTCGCCTTAGCAGGTGGTGTTGAGCTGGTTTTTAAGGCGGGCTGATTTTGACCGGTTTGCTTGATTGTGTCTAATGCTTGTTTTAGTCCGCCCGGGATCGGCAGACCTAACAGTGCAGCGTTTTCGAGGACGGAGATGCCCTCGTTGGATAGGTAGAAGAAGATGGTGGCGGTGCGTAGCACTCCGGGGGTGCCAAGAATATGCACGTCTAATAAGTGTGCGAGTCCGATGAGGGCGAAGATTAGGATTTTGCGGGCGATACCGCGAAACCCTACCGAGCTGGATAGTTTGTGGGCGTTGATTGCGGCTAGTATTCCGGTGGCGTAGTCGATGATGGTAAAGGCTACGATCGCGTAGAGCAGGGAGTCGGTTCCACCGAGAAAGGCTCCTAGCCAAGCACCTATAGCGGTGATTACGCCTTGGAATAGCATCCAAATGGTTTTGATAGACAAAATTCTTGCTGTCCTTTCAAAATAGTTAACGGGTTAGCACAAGCGTGCGTGCTTGCGGATATAAGAAATGCCTGCACAATGCAGGCATTGAAACTTCAAACAAGGCGGCGCTATTCGGTTTGTATATATGGGCGCTTTAGGGCTTGCAGCGTGAGGCGGGTGATATCCATAGTGTTTTTTCTGGGTATCACCATTACGGGATTGTCTGTGTTTTTTGTTTTTCCTGGCGGGGCTGGTTTTGGGTCAGAGGGGATCGGGATTATCGCTTGCTCAATCATGAGGTTTCTCCTTTGCTTATGGCTTGTTCTACTGCTTCGCTTAACGCACAGAATGCTTCTGCTTGTTGCCCGGCTAGCTCGCCGTCGTAGGTTTCTATTAGGCTTTTTACTTCTTGGAGATGGTTTTGGTAGGTAGGGCCAGATACTTCGGCCAGGGAATCGAATAGGCTTTGACGAGCGGTGAAGAATTCTTGGGCTTTTTCTGGGCATGCCAGGGAGAATGTTCCCCCAGCATCGATGCGGGGTTTGCCGTTTTCGTTTAGGGAGGCGTATTGGGTTACCAGTTCGTATTCATCATCGCTAAAACGCTTGGTGGCCTGCCGTACTAGGTCTAGCAGTTTGGTTCTAGCTCTAGAAGGACCGGGTTTAAGACTCATGGCAGCTAATAGTTCTGTTAGCCCTGTTAGGTGCTTGTTAGCTATCCAAATTTTCATGACGTATTCCTTTCTTGAATACAGCCTGGTTTAGGCAGTGTTGGTAGACATTGGTTGATACCCGGTGTTATGGAAGTAGGTCCAGGAGATGGTGCCATCCGCTTTGGAGGTTATGGTGCTGATCCAGCCCTGGTTAAGCAGCCCGATGAGCCCGTTTACCCGGCTCATAAGGTCTGAGAGCCGGTCGAAAAGTCGGGTCATGTTATAGAACGTGCCGTTGGTGACGATCATGACGTCATAGGTGTGGAATACTACTTTGGCTAGCTTTGTCGGCCCGACCCATCCTGGATGCGTGCCCCTATCGGTTAGTACACAATCTTCCAAGGTGACCGATCTGTTTTCGGTGGTATAGAACTTGTAACCATTCGTGCGCAGATCAGCCCCAAGGTGGATGCCAGCCGAATCATAAAACCGTCCCTTTGGGTCTAGGGTCAAACACGTGAAATAGTCCCCGTTTGGAGCGTCTTGGTAGGTCCAGGCAACATAGTCACCCTCGTTAGCTAGCGACGTGGAGATACCCTCTATTTCCTCATGATCCTTTTTATGGCCCCTGCCTAACTGTCCGATATATCGATTCCCGTACCAAAACTGCATCCCGGTACTAGCGATTTTCCCTTCCAGTTCCGAACCGTTATACCAAGAAATCTGGGTGGGGTTGATGCGAATATTACTCGTCCACCCGGCAAGACCAACCTGGATAGCATTAGCGGAAAGCTTATCCGCCGTAATGGATGCCGCTCCGATCCGGTTGGCATCAAGCAGACCAGTGGTGATCTTGCTGGCATCTATGTAAGCAATCTTCGCCGAAGTTATAGCAGCGTCGCTAATCATTACTGTTTGGATGTATCCGTTAGCAATCGTGAGCTTATCGCTAGTGATGCTCCCGGCGGCGATCCTGCTAGCCGCTAGGGTACCGGTGGTTATTTTATCTGCTGACAGCTGAGAGATTTTAGCGTTAGTGATAGCCGCATCGGCAATCATTGCGGTACCGATTACGGCGTCATCGATTGAGGTTTGCCCACTGATGTGTACTTTTGCTGCATCAATCAGAACGGTTTCATTCGACAGATTGATTTGGGTAATAATCTCGGCTCTTTTAACTCTCAGGTTCACGTTGTCTGAAACCATCGTCAAGGAGGAGTTAATGTTTTTGGTTTCATCTGCTACCTGCACTTTGAACGCTTCTAGAGCATTTTGAGTGCTGGTTGCATCCTGGAGAGCTTTTTCGGCCTGAGCTTTTGCAGTCGCTGTATCGCTACTGGTTTTTACTAGCTCGCCTTGGGTTTGTTTAAGGCTTGCTTGGACTTGCTCAACGCTAGCGTTTGCTTGCGCGATCTGGGTTTTAGCTGCTTGCAGGTTCGCCGCCAGTTGAGCCGCGTTCAAATCGGTGGCAAGACTGACCCACCTGGGCTGACCAGTATCGGTGAGCTTATAGATCCAGATTCCTACTTGCTCACCATTTTCTTTAAACCACACATCCCCAAGCCGCGCTGATACCGGTTGGGTGGTGCCATAGTGGTTGGTGTTTTTCCCATCCGCGCTAGCTAGCGCAATACTTGCTGCCTGCTGGGCTTGGATAGCCTCGCTGCGGGCAGCGGTGATGGTGCGGGTGATGTCGGTGAACTTCCCAGCAGCACTGCCCAGCTCAATCGAAATGTATTCACCTGCGAGTGGGTCGAAGTCATAAGCAACAACCCTGGCGGTGAGTGCCACGTTGAGGTCATCGTGGCGGACGGTTACTGTGTCGCCTAGGGTCACGGTTTCTAGGTCGCAAAAACCCTCATATTCTTTCGTCGAAGCCAGATCCACAAACGAGATCTTGTAAGCGCAATGCGGTTGATCGACATGACAACTAGAGAACTCAGCTTTCGCTAGTTCACGCAGTCTTGCGTGTGCTTGCTCTAGGGGAAGTTCGTCCTCTCGTGGCTTGCCTGGGTCTTTGATGGCTTTGACTTGCCCATAGCGGATGACCTTGATACGCGGGGTAATATAGTCGCTGATGCGAGGGCTGTCCACGTACAGTTCAGGTAGGAGCAGACCGTCGTAACCAACCGGCAAAATCCGGGTAACTATCGTGGTGTAGTCCAGGCTCGATTCGTATCCGGACAGGTTTTTACGATCCCTTATAACCACGCCATGATTAGCGCCTATGCGGGGCGCGTGGTGGATATGCCAGTTATCGAAAGTAAGCTCGCCGCCCCAACGCGAAATAAAACTGTTGTCGCTGTCATCTAACAAGGCCGCGCTGAGTGGGGTTCTAACTATGCGGGCAGAGGATCGACGCGAGTTATCTGAACTGCTAGCGCTAAAACCGTGCGGGCTATTGGCTGCCCCTAGCAGCTGATCTAGGGCTTGTTTAGCGGTTTTGTTTACCACATAGGTGTCAGCGATAAGGTTGGCAGAAAGGTCATAAAACACGTGATGGGCAACTACTTCGAGTATCCCGTCAAGGCTGGTGGTGACCTCGCTGATACGAAATCCTTGCCGGACGTTTATTCCTGGAACCGGGGCGGCCACGATGTTTTCTATTACCAACAGGTTCGCTGCTGGCCCATCAAAGGGGTAGGAAAATGTTAGGGAAAACTTGCCGTTTAGTTCCTGACTTACTACTGGGTCGATAAGGTGGCGATCTAGCACCGCTAACCCACTGGCAGTAAAATCCCTAGCGCTACGATCATGAATCGTAATCATGGGTTAGTCCTTTCTACAAGGTACGCCAGTTACCTTGGGCTTCGATTCTTGAAATACCTGTGCCCAGCTCGATGTGGTTAGCCCCAGGGCAAAGTTGCGGGAAGGGCCCTGAAATCCCATCGGTTTGGGTTTTACCTGCAACGTGGGTTACAAGCCGGGGACTATCGATAGTTAATTGCCCGCTATGAGCAGAAACTATCAAAGCAGTATCGTTTATTTTTAGTTCCAACTCCCCGGTACCAAAAACAGTTATTACCGGATCGGAAGCTAAAAGACCAGGATTAATAATCGTGCCCGAAGCGCTTAAAGTTAGCTGTTTAAGCCCGGTTTCCAGGTAGGTAAACGGCTGGCAACAAAGCTCGGCTTCAAACATTACCCAAGTGGCCAGCGAAGGCACTGCTGGTGATATTTTGACGTGTTTAAGATACCTGAACATGCCAGGCTCACCGCTAAAACCAATCGTGTGGGCCCCAGTCAGCGCGTAGGCGGCTTTGCGGTATGCTTCCAGCCCGCCACGCACCGCTAGTTTCAAAGTTATTTCGCCATCTTGCCACCCTTTAAAGCGGGTAAGGCTGCCGGCCCGCCCTGACACCTCAATATCATCTATCCCCATGGTGGCAGTAGGGATCTCTACAGGTGCGCAAAAACGGATACCCAGGCTTTTAGAGCTAACCTTATGGTCGAGAACAAACCCGTACATTGATTTACACCCCCGCAGCTAGCAGATTTGCTCGCCGAGATAGCCGTGATAGTTGCTGATCAATTTTGGGTGCGAGTTTGCCGACCAGCGTCCCATCACTTAAAACAACCTTGATATCCAAACCCT
>CAMYAU010000104.1 GCA_947253735.1 uncultured Varibaculum sp.
TTAGCACTTCCTCAAAACGATCCAAGAGCACCCAGGTGGCTAAGGGGGCGCGCACGGCGGAACCTTCTTCCCCTCTAGCTAGATTCGCGAAGGCGATGAGGGTGGCAGAATCCTGGATCGATTCCAAATATTGGGCAGTAGCGGTTTGTAGAACACTTATCGTTTCCAGCACCGTCTTTAATTGCGCTTGAACTTTCGCCAGTTCTGCCTGCTTATTTTGAAAAATTTCTGCCTGCGCGGTGGCTTTATCCGTTAGGACTTCCAAATCTGGCAGTACAAAGTCTGGGGCTCTCAACTTTTGAATCCGGTCCGCCTTCAGCTTCACCTGGTTAGCTTGAAATGCTTGATCCCAGGTCTGTACGACAGTTTTTAATTCTTGGTATTTATCTGCTTTCAACAGGGCAGCTTGCGCCGCCAGGGCATCCGGGAAATGCGCTTGGAGTAAAGATTTCTCCAAATGTTTTTGCGCTTGGGACAGATTGCTTAGAGCTTCCCGGGTGTTTCTCAGGTTCTTTACCAGTAAAGCCAGTTTCTTCTGCTCTTCACTAAGGGTGCCTTGCCGCACCAAAAGATTGCTTGATTGCCCGGAAGCAGCGACCTCGGCGGTAATTTCCCGAATCTGTCCCAACGCGTTGGCGTACTTATTCTTTTCGAGGTTCGCGGCATTAACTGAGGCTCGTACCAAATCCCGATACTGCTGAGCCTGTTTTTCTAGCTCCGCTCGCTGCTGGTGCAGGGCCCTCAATTTTTTCGCTTGTGCCTGCAAATAGGCCACTTGGCTGTCAATCACCTGTGCGTTTCCGGGCCAGTTTTGGCGTAGCCGCCGAAGTCCACCCCGCAAGCGGTCACGTTCCATTTTAACCTGTTCCCGCTTTTCTCTTAAAGTGGTATATGTACTGGTAAAATGGTTTTTTAATTTTGTTAGCTCGCTGAGGGAACGCCCTTCGCTCGCATCTCCCTGGGCGGGATCAGGATGTGAGGAGGAGCCACAAACCGGACAGGGGGTCCCCACTTCCAGACGAGAGGCTAAAAGAATCGCGGAATCTACGAAAAAATCACGCTCGTATTCACTAGCTGCCGTTCGCGCCCTCGCTACTTCTGCCTCTAAGGTAGGAAGTTTACTTACCTGGGCCTGAAATCGTTTGAAATCCTGTAAGAAATGCTGACGTTCCCCCTCGTAATGCCGTAACTCGAGTTGTTTTTGCCGGGCATCCTCAAAAAGGAGTTGTTCTTTTTCTAGCCGCACTTGTCGGATTCGTAACGTCCGAAGTCGGGGGGCTAACAGCGTCAAATCTTTTGCGGCTTGAGCGCTAGTTTTTGAATGTTCGACATATTCTTTCCGAGCATTTTTAGCGGCAGTTTCTAGACTCTCCAGTTTTTTCTGCCGTTCAATCAAGGGGGTGAGTACTCCCAGCTCTTTAGAATTCTGTTCGCGCTGCTTGGTTACCATTTCTTCTAGGTGAATCAGGGAAGATTCCGTAGTTGATAACTGGCAAGTATTAAAGGGCGCGGGACAAGACTGCAGAGCTGGAAGCAGTTGCTCCTGAGCACTAGCTAAATTTTCTTGATAGCGTTGTTTTTCCTTGATTTCGGTAGCTACTAGTTCTGCGCGCTCGTGAAGCGTGATTTTTTCCCGAGCGCTTTCCACGCCCTCTTTCTGTTTATACAGCTCCTGTTCTTGCGCTAACAGGCGGGTAAGTTCCTGGAAATCTTCGTTGAGAGTTTTTGCTGCTTCCCTCTCTTCTAAGGTGGCCTGGTACTGGTCACCCGCTATTTTGACCTGTTGATTATGGTCACTGAGCCACTCGTGAGACTGCGCGGCAGGCAACAGGTAGTAAGGCTCCCAAGAATTGATTAAATCTTCGTCTAAAACTGTCGGCAAATCCGTGAAGGTAGCGCGTAAAGTCTCCAACTCGCTACGGGAACTGCCCACCGACTGTGCCAATTTATCCCAGTTATCAATAAAAAGTTTTAGCTGGCTGGATAGGGCGCGTGAGTCTGCGTGCGCACTGGACTGTGCTTGCTGGGCTCGCTCCGTAAATTCTTTTTGCATCCGCTCAAAGATCTGAGTGCCAAAAATTTGTTGCAAAATCTCTTGTCTTTCATCTGAGGATGCCCGTAAGAAACGAGAAAAAGCCCCTTGTGGCAAAATCACGGTTTGCAAAAACTGGGATTTAGTTAGCGGCAGGATTCGGGTAGCTAACTCTTCATTTACGGTGCGAGGTTGCGAGGCGATCGCGTCTCCTGGGTCGGCGTCCTCGCTGTTAAGACGCCACAGACTGGCCTGCGCTGGCTGCGAGGTAGTACCTGATCCGCGTTGTTTGGGACGCTCGTATTTGGGGGTGCGCCAAACCCGGTATAGCTGACCGCGAGCCTCAAAATCTAACTGCACCCAACTGATCTGGTCATCGCCGGCATAATCGGAGCGTAGACGGCTTTTTGAGGAATCAGATTCCAAAGCCACATCACTGTAGAGGGCGAAAACAATCGCATCCAGAATGGTAGATTTTCCTGAACCAGTGGGACCGTGAATCAAGAACAGCCCTGAGCCGGTACCTAATTTGGTGAAATCAATAGTTTCCTTGCCGCCAAAAGAGCCCACGGCCTCGAAGCTAAGCTTTAGAATTCGCATTTAACGCTCCTCCCGCGCCTGCTCGTAAATCTGCTCTACCAGCCGATTTTCCTCATCGTTTAATTCTTTTCCTTGGCGCGCTTGCTTAAAGAAATCTTTGGCGAGCGCCGCGGGTCGATAGCGATTAGCTCGTAAGGAGCGGTGCTGCTCCTCCAAATTCGCCGGGGAAGTTTCATGCAAAATCGCCAAAGCTTTCGGGAAACGTCGTTTTAATTTGGTGACCAGATGCGCTGGTCGCTGCGGGTCAGTTACCGTGATTTCGAGCCAGTAGCGAGTGAACTCTTCATAGCGTGAGCTAGTTAGCAGGTTTGCAAAAGAGTCTTTGATACGTCCTACTGGCCGGAACACCGGGGTGGGAACTAGCTGGGGGTCCAAATCCGGGGCGGCAGTATCTAAGAGCACCACCGATTTTGGCGTGTGGCATTCCGAAAAAGAGAATGTAATCGGTGATCCGCTGTAGCGCCCCGCAGACCGGACGGTATGCAGATTTTGCGGCACATGTAAATGTCCCAATGCCAAATAGTCGGGGGCCGGCATCTCTGAAATTGACTCGGGATCGGTTTCCCCATAGTTTTCAAAGACCTGCAGGGGAACCGATTGCACAGTCCCGACGGTGATGTCCCGTTCGCTGTCACTAGCCGCACCACCTACGGCGAAAGCGTGGGCCATAACCATAGTGCGGTCAACCGGAGGAAGACGACGCTGGGCTTTGCCAAGGCGGCGCATGGCCGCTGCCACTACTGCTTCATGGGAGCGCGGCAGGCGGGGGAGAACGTCTTGGTCTGCGCTCTGCGTTTCTGCTTCTTGATTTTCCGTAGGAAGCGGTCCATCGTAAAGACTGGTACGCACCATATCTGGGTTGAGATAAGGAATTCCCCAAACTCGCAGAGTTTGGCCGGCGGCCGCGATTTCTACCGGTCGGGTAATATCCGCCAAAGCGGTACGTAAATATAAGTTTCCCTGCACATAGGGAGCTAAGAACCCCAATCTTTCCGCAGAATCATGATTACCGGGGGTCAAAATTACCGCGGTTAACTCCGTTAATTCCGCCAACGCCTGGGAAACGATCTCTAAAGATTCCAGTGAGGGAATCGCGCGATCAAAAACATCCCCAGACACCATTAGCGCTTGCACGCCTTCCTCCCGCACTAGCTGGGTAAGGAAAGAAAAAAATTGGCGATGCGCCGCAGATAAATCTTCCCCATAGAGAGTGCGCCCCACATGCCAATCGGAGGTGTGGATTAACTTCATACTCCCATGTTACTTAGCGATGCCAGGCGCAGGGGCTCTTGGGTGCGATATGTTGGAGACAGCAATATTTCCAGGAGGCAAACCGATGGAAGCAGGCTCGCTGTTTTCTCCGGGACGACCAGCACTGATCGTCCCGCTGACCGCAACTAATGAGGTTGAGCTGCGGGGACAGATCTCTCGGATTCCCCGGGCAGCTGATGTGGTCGAGTGGCGCTTGGATCTCCTTCGTGATTACCATAATCCCGGCTATTTACGGGAAATCGTGGGAGGCGTGGCTCCGGTAATCAGACTCCCGTGGCTAGCGACCTGTCGCAGCAGCGCGCAGGGGGGAGGCTCACGAATGGTGCCCACCCACCAGTTTGAAACCCTGAAGATGCTGGTAAAAGCAGGAGCTAGCGCCCTCGATATTGAGGACGATTTCCCATATGCTAAGGAAGCTTTGGAATATGCCCATGACCGCGGGGTAGTGACCGTGCTTTCTCGGCATTATTTTGCGGCCGCACAAGCCGAAAAAATGGATCACGAAAATATCTATAACTGGCTAGCTGCCGCCCATGAACGCGGAGCGCAGGTGGCAAAACTGGCTCTTACCATCACCAGCACGCAGCATCTGCTAGGCGTTTTTAGCGCCATGGAAAACTATTACCGGGACACTGCTGGTAAGCGCCCATTTCTCGTTGCAGGTATGGGGCCACTTGGTACCGCCAGTCGTCTGGTAGGGGGAGTATTCGGTAACTGTGCAACTTTCGCGGTGCTCCCAGGAGCGGAACCCAGCGCACCGGGACAAGTAACAGCCGCTTTGCAAGCAGAAGTACTATCCGCGCTCGGAAAGGAAGAATCATAAAATGAGGAATATTGGTGAGGACGTAGCGCTGCTGCTAGAAGTCGCAGACCAAGTAGATCAGTACACGCTAGCGCATTTCACCCAGCGTGACTACCAGGTATATGAAAAAGCCGATCTGACCCCGGTATCTGATATTGATCGCGGTGCCGAACAGATGATTCGGCAGGCGTTAGCGGCTGCCCGCCCTGATGACCTGATTTATGGAGAAGAATACGGGGGGAGCACCGCCGAAGCTACCCAAGCTCGCTGGATTATTGATCCCATTGACGGCACGAAAAATTTTGTGCGGGGAGTACCCGTTTGGGCAACGCTAATTGGTTTGGAACTTGCTGGAGAAATGGTAGCTTCAGTAGTTAGCGCTCCGGCGTTGGCGCGACGCTGGTGGGCTGGCCGCGGCCTAGGGTCTTGGCGTGCATTTAAAGGTGGAGAACCCCAAGCTAACCGGGTTTCTAAGATAACTGAAATCAAAGATGCTTCCCTCAGCTACTCGTCTCTGATCGGTTGGGAAGAACGCGGCAAATTGCCGGCCTTCTTGGAGCTGACCC
>CAMYAU010000105.1 GCA_947253735.1 uncultured Varibaculum sp.
CCCCCACCAGGTAATACTTTTTGAGAATAGTAAGTGAACTTATAGCCACTCCAATTAACCACTCCCGCCCGCTGCAGCGCCGATAAAGAATATTGCCCAGTTGAAGAGGCCGCGCCGGCTGCTGCCGCTGGTGAAGTGGAGGCTCCCGCCTTGGTAGTTTCGGCGGTTGCCGTTTGCGGGGTTACTTTCGCGTTAACAACCTGCAGCCCCAAATCCTCACCTGCCTGCACAGCAGGGTTAGTAGCAGAAATAGTTTGCGCGGTTGTTTCCGGTACCGGTTGCCCGGTAGGTAGCGAAGAACTGTGTAAAGCTACCGCACCTGAAGTACCCACTGCTCCCGCAATCACCGCGGTAGCTAATCCTACCTGCCAGAGCAGATGGCGGAATGGTTTCTTTCCTTGGCAATGACGTCCCACGTTTATCCCATTCAGTCGACACAATAACCTGCCGGTTTTGACCAGGCGAAAATCAGTTTAAACCAATACGCAACCTTTTCGCTACCAAATCGTTATATTCGTAGCCGGTAACACAGTTTTCGCAGGAAAGCGTGGTGCCCCACCGTTTTTCGGTGGGGCACCACGCTTGGTATCAGATTTGAAATCCGTTATTTTCCAGTTAAATCTGGGTGCTCATCTTGGCAATCATCATCAAGAATTCCGCGTTAGAGTTAGTGTTCTTCAATTTAGAAAGCACGAACTCGGTAGCCTGTTGTGGCTCCAAGGCGCTGAGCATCCGCCGCAACTTCCAGGTAACTTGCAGTTCTTCCTTGTTAAGTAGCAGCTCTTCGCGGCGAGTTCCCGAAGCATTCACATCGACCGCCGGGAATAGACGCTTATCAGCCAGCTGACGCGACAGGCGCAGCTCCATATTGCCGGTGCCTTTGAACTCTTCGAAAATAACTTCATCCATCTTGGAGTTAGTCTCCACCAAGGCGGTAGCCAGGATAGTTAAAGAGCCACCGTTTTCGACGTTGCGCGCCGCCCCAAAGAACTTCTTGGGAGGATAAAGCGCTGAAGCATCCACACCACCAGAGAGGATCCTTCCCGAGGCGGGAGCCGCCAAGTTATAGGCACGCCCCAAACGAGTAATCGAATCTAGCAGTACCACCACATCTTGACCTAGCTCTACTAGGCGCTTTGCCCGCTCAATCGCTAATTCAGCCACTGAGGCATGATCGGAAGCCGGCCGGTCGAAGGTAGAAGCAATAACCTCTCCCTTCACCGTGCGCTGCATATCGGTGACCTCTTCAGGACGCTCATCTACCAGCACCACCATCAGGTGGCATTCCGGATTATTAGTGGTGATCGCGTTAGCAATCTGCTGCAAAATAATAGTTTTACCGGCTTTAGGCGGAGAAACAATCAATCCGCGCTGCCCCTTACCGATGGGGGCAATCAAGTCGATTATCCGCTGGGTAATGTTCTTGGGGGTATTCTCCAGGCGTAGCTGTTCATTGGGGTACAAAGGTACCAAATCTTTGAACTGAGTACGCGCCCGCGCATCCTCAATACTCATCCCATTTACGGTGTCCAAACGTACCAGGGCATTATATTTTTGCCTACGGTTAGCATCGCCCTCTTTAGGGGGACGCACCGCGCCCTGCACCGCGTCCCCGGAGCGTAGACCCCACCGACGTACCTGGCCGAGGGTGACATAGACATCATTGGGACCCGCAATGTAGCCGGAGGTCCGCACGAAGGCATGGTTGCTTTGTACATCCAATACTCCCGCAATCGGCAAGAGCTCTTCCTCTGTTTCGTCGTTAGGCTCTTCGTCGTTGTCGTATTTTCCGCGCCCGCGCTCGCCACGATTGTCATTCCAGTTGTCATCGCGACGGCGATTCCGGTCACGCCGACGATTTCGCCGTCCGCGTCCGCGGCCTTCCCCGCGGTCTTCATCTTCCGCGCTAGGCAAAGCGATCTCATCCACCGAATGTGGGGCGTCCGCCTTATTCTTCCGTGCCTTATTTTGACCATCTTTCTTGCCGGCACGCTCAGCTAAATCTTGCTTTAGCTGTTCTTTCGCATCTTTTTTCGCGTCTGTTTCTTCACGAACCGCTGCGTGGCGCCGCCCTTGGCGTCCCCGGGTATTTGCTGCCTGTTTAGGGGCTTCGTCTTTCTTAGCCGCAGCTTCCTCAGAGACTACGCTGGTGGATTGGCGAGCCTCGGTTATTTTTTCGATCAGCTCGTTCTTCCGCAGCCGGGAAATCCCGCGCAAATGCATTTTTGCAGCTAAAGACTTTAGGTCATCCAGCTTCATAGTGCGGAGATCATTAGCATTCTCGTTTGTGCTCACAAACTTTCCTTTTGAATGTAGGTATGACGCATATGCGCCTGGATATTAAGAACCGAGAGAAAAAGGTCTCGATTTTGAAGGCTGGAACTGAGCGATCCTAGCAGGCAACCTGCTAAGCTCTTTCGCCTCCGTGAGCTTAGCTTACCAGGATTTTCGGCCAGTCGGAAACCTGCAATTAGTGAACCTGGCCATGCCAGTTAACTAGAGTTGACAGCTTAATCTAACGCTAGCGTGTTAAAGTTCCCGTACCCCGCGAGTATCCAAATCTAGGGTACGAACTTTCCATCCCACTTTTTCTGCTTGCGATTTAACCTGCTCGCCCACATTTCCTAACGCCAATACGCACGGCCCTGCCCCGGAAATGACCGCTGGAAGTTGCTGGGCACGTAACCAATACATTAGGTCCAAAGAGGCAGGCATGGCGGCTCTCCGATAATTTTGATGCAAATAATCCGTGGTGGCTGCCATCAGGAATTCGGGATGATCTTGCAAGGCTCTCACCAGAAGTGCCGCGTTAGCTACATTGTGAGCAGCATCAGCGTGGGGCACCTGTTCAGGCAGTAGCGCCCGCGCCTGGGCAGTATCCAACTCGAAATCGGGGATAAATACCGTGGGACGCAAACCGTATTGATTTTCGATTTTAACTGCCCAAGTCTGCGGAAAATCTGCGTTCAAGACGGGCTGGTCAGTTTCTTCCTCCTGCTCGTCCTCGCCTTCTTGCCCCATTTCAATAAAAGGCGAAGTCAGTTCCTTAGTGGTGGCGGCTTCTTCACTGGAAGTACCATGAGTTCCCGACAGCGTTATCCCTCCATAGATTGCCGGCGCCAGGTTATCGGGGTGTCCTTCCAGATAGGTAGCAATACGTAGCATGGTGTCGTTATCGAGAGCCTGCGGGTCGGAAATAATCGCCCGCGCAATGGCCAGACCGCTAACGATCGCGGAGGCCGAAGACCCTAAGCCTCGCGATTGCGGAATCTGATTTTCTTGCCACAGACTGATCCCTACCTGGGATGCCCCTACCGCATCTAGCCCCAAGCGGATAGCTCGTACTACTAGGTGTTTGTCATCCTCGGGCAGCCGATCTTTCCCTTCCCCGCGCACATGTACCTGGGTTTTTCCTACGGTCGCCCGGAAACGTACACGATCGTGCAAAGAAAGTGCTAGCCCCATACAGTCGTATCCCGGCCCCAGATTAGCCGAGGTAGCGGGAACTTTTACTTCCACTTCGTCCTTTACGATTCGCATCTTGCTCAGTTCCCGTTATTTCAGATCGAGGGCGCTGAGGGCGGCCTCCAGGGTAGGCTCAATTACCTGCGGGCTAATATCGCGATCCCCCAGAGCAGCCGCGGTATCTTTCAGACCATTACCAGTCACCGTACACACAATCGTGGCCTCTCCAGGGACTTTACCCTGGCTAGCGGCCTGCAAAAGTCCCGCTACCGAGGCCGCCGAGGCGGGCTCAACGAAGATTCCAGTACTGGCCGCGAGCCGCGCTTGCGCCGCTAAAATAGCTTCATCACTCACGGAAGTGATGAAGCCGTGGGAATCATCCCGGGCTGCCGAAGCGTAATCCCAAGAGGCGGGGTTACCGATCCTAATCGCAGTCGCCACGGTTTCCGGATTGTCAATCGGATGTCCGGCTACGAAGGGAGCCGCCCCTTTGGCCTGGATCCCCCACATTTGCGGCACCTTGCTGGCGCACGTGTCCCCTAGTTTAGTTTCTTTTTCTAAAGAGGCGGCAGTGCGCCGACCAGCGTATTCGTTGTACCCCATCCAGTAGGCGGAGATGTTCCCGGCGTTCCCTACCGGCAGTACGTGAATATCGGGGGCATCCCCCAGGAAATCAACGATTTCAAAGGCCGCAGTCTTTTGCCCCTGCAGGCGGTAGGGGTTAATCGAGTTAACCAGGGCTACCGGATAGCTTTCGGTGAGCTGGCGGGTAATGGTCAGGCACTGGTCAAAGTTGCCATCCACTGCCACTAGCCGCGCCCCATGCACTATCGCTTGCGCGAGTTTGCCGGCAGCGATCTTCCCGGCAGGCAGGATTACTGCACATTCCAGGCCAGCTTTCGCCGAATAGGCGGCGGCAGATGCCGAGGTGTTACCGGTAGAGGCACAGGCAACCATCTTTTGTCCCTGGGAAACCACCTTGGTAATCGCCATGGTCATCCCGCGATCCTTAAAAGATCCGGTGGGGTTCACACCCTCGACTTTGATATAAACCTTCGCCCCTACCTCGCTAGACAGATCATCCGAATATACCAGCGGAGTGCCGCCCTCCTGTAAAGTAACGATTTCTTCTTTATCATCTACGGGGAGCCAATCGCGGTATTCGTTGATTATTCCCTGCCACAGATGCGCCATCTTTTAGCCTTCCATACTGATTACTTGGATTACTCGGCTCACCGGCTGCGCGGCGGCCAAATCTTTTACCGTTAAGTCTATGGCGTCCGCCCGTGCCCAAGCGGTCGCTAGCGATACCTCCGCTTTAGCGGAGTCGCTGTCATTGCGCTGGCGCACCTGCTCTATAGAGATCCCCCGGCGAGCAAAAATCCCTGCTACCTCAGCTAATACCCCGGTCGCGTCCTCTACCTCTAGGCGAATACTGTACTTAGAACGCACCTGTCCGGCCGGCATTTGCGGCAAATCGGCATATGCGGATTCACGCGGGGCGCTACCTCCGGATACCAGATGGAAGGCGGCGGCCACCACGTCCGAGAGCACCGCGGAGGCGGTTTGTACCCCGCCGGCACCTTGACCGTAGAACATTAGTCTGCCCGCGGCCTCGGCATCAATCACAATCGCGTTAAAGGCTCCCGC
>CAMYAU010000106.1 GCA_947253735.1 uncultured Varibaculum sp.
CCAACCCGGTGGGTACCTCGATCTCTGAACCGATGAAACTGGAATACTACGGATTTGATCAGGATCAGGTAGTTCGCCAGGGAGACAAGTTGATCGCGAAGGTTACCTTGCAGGGTAACTCGGATTCGGTGGAGCGTTACACCGATGTGATCTGGAAGGACCAAAGCGGCAAGCAGGTTGGAACTGGTGACACTTTGACTCTGACTCCCGATATGAAGGGCAAGCAGATTCGCCCCACCGTTCAGTTCTGGCTCACCTCGTTCATGTCAGCTTCTCTCTACGAGCTGAAGCTGCCCGCATACTCCGTTGGGTAACTTGCGTTTTCTAAACCTAACGGTCCCAAAGAGGGTCGCGTCCTTAGGGACGAGGACGCGGCTCCTCAAAAATCTAAGAATCCAGTCGTTACCTGGCTGATTGGCTTCAATAAGTGAAAAGAGAAAATCTGGCTCCTAGGACGTTCCCAGTCTAGGAGCCAGATTATTTTTATATAGCAGTTGGGGGGCAGGCGAAACGCCTGCCCCCCAATAATGGTTGCTATTTGATTAGATTATTCCGGTAGCCGCTCTTGAGTAGAGGCCGAGAAAATATGACGACCGCCCTCTTTAATCCGTACGGGCATCACTGATCCAGCTGGCGGTGCAGAATGCGGAGCCACCCGGATAGTTACCTGGTTCAAACAAGGACGATCATCATCGCGATGCTCCTTGGCATCATGACCATCCAAAGTTCCGTAAACATAGGCGTCAGAGCCCAGTTCTTCCACGTGGGTCACCTTGATCGGAATGGTGTGTTCCGGATCTGCCGCGCCCTCTTGAACCTCGAGTGCCTCGGGACGGAAACCAATAATGACTTCCCCATTATCCTCTGGCTTAATCGCGTCTACAGTCGACTTTGCCAGCGGAATCTTTGCCCCGCCAAGCACTGCCGAACCATTTTCTACCTTGAAGGTACCGATGTTCATAGCCGGCGAACCAATGAAGGCAGCCACGAACGCATTCGCGGGGCGATCATAAAGTTCGCGTGGAGTACCAACCTGCTGCAAAATGCCGCCAGCAATCACCGCAATGCGATCGCCCATGGTTAGGGCCTCGGTCTGATCGTGAGTCACATACAAGGTAGTGACCCCCAAAGTACGCTGCAGCTGGGCAATCTGGGTGCGGGTCTGTACGCGCAGCTTCGCATCCAAGTTAGACAACGGCTCATCCATCAGGAACACCTGGGGCTTACGTACAATCGCGCGTCCCATGGCCACGCGCTGACGCTGACCACCGGACAAAGCCTTCGGTTTACGATCCAAATACTCGGTCAAATCCAAAGTCTCGGCAGCCTGCTCGACCCGCTTGTCGATTTCCTCCTGTGGAACCTTAGCGATCTTGAGGGCGAAACCCATGTTCTGCCGCACTGTCATGTGCGGGTAAAGCGCATAGTTTTGGAAAACCATGGCGATATCGCGGTCTTTGGGCTGCACATTGGTTACATCTTTATCCCCAATGAAAATCTTGCCGGAGTTAATATCCTCTAGGCCAGCCAACATCCGGAGTGAAGTAGTTTTACCGCAGCCCGAAGGCCCCACCAAAACCAGGAATTCTCCATCTTCAATTTCCAGATTTAACTTATCAACAGCCGGGTGATCCGAACCCGGATAGATTCGAGTTACCGAATCAAATACAACTTTTCCCATATTTATATATCTCCTCCACGGGCAGGTACGTGCCCGACGATCCGAGTGGAGTGTCTTATGTAACTGCAAGGATTCCCTTCCCCGCGTGTCACCTGCGACACGGGCGCAGATAGCGCCTGAACTCAGTTTGCCATATTTTGTGGCTGCGAGGAAGTGTGATACGCCATACTACCGTCAATAACACTAAATAATTCCTGTCAAGGTGACGGTCCACTTCATCTAATTCGGTTCTCAGCCCGGTCGCCCAGCGGCAAAACCTAAGCTTAAGTAAAAAATAATGGAGTCCCCGAGGTTTACCTCGGGGACTCCACTAAGAAAAGAAACTACTTACCCTGGTTGGCTACTGCCGCAATCTTGGCTTCAGCATCCGGGTCCAGATAGGTTCCACCCTTCTTTACCGGCTGAAGATTTTCATCCAGCTCGTAGTACAAGGGAACCCCGGTAGGAATATTCAAACCGGAAATATCCTCGTCACTGATCTGGTCAAGGTGCTTTACGATCGCTCGCAAAGAGTTACCGTGAGCTGCTACCATAACCGTCTTGCCGCTCTTGAGCTCGGGGACGATTTCCTGATCCCAATAGGGCAAAAGGCGCTCTAGCACCTGCTCTAGGCATTCGGTACGCGGAATCGGCTCCCCGCTATAACGCGGATCGGTATCCTGAGAGAACTCGGAACCCAATTCAATTTCTGGGGGAGGAGTACTGTAAGAACGACGCCACAACATGAACTGTTCATCGCCATACTGGTCGCGGATAGCTTTCTTATCCTTGCCCTGTAAAGCGCCATAGTGGCGTTCATTTAGCCGCCAGCTGCGCTTAACCGGAATCCAGTGACGGTCAGCTGCATCCAAAGACAGATTAGCGGTCATGATTGCCCGGCGCAGTAGAGAAGTGAAAACAATATCTGGCAAGATGTTTTCTTGCTTCATTAGTTCACCACCGTGGGTGGCTTCCTGGCGACCCTGATCCGATAGCGGAACATCTACCCAGCCGGTGAAAAGATTCTTGGCATTCCATTCGCTTTGCCCGTGACGGAGCAATATAAGTTTGTAAGTCATGTCCTTAGTCTCTCATTCTTTAAGTGAAAATACCCGGGGTGTAAGTCCCGAAATTATTTTAAATGGGTGCGGTAGTAGGCAGAACGTATTTTCGCGGAGATACGTCCTTTTTCCGATACACGCATATTCTGTTCCCGAGCCCAGGCGCGAATCTTGGAGGCATCCGAAACTGGGCGGGTATCGGTACCTGCCACTCGGCGTCCCCCTACTCGGCGTCCCGCTTGAATCCAGGGGTCAAGAAGGTTGCGTAGTTTAGCGGCATTTTCGCTACATAAATCGATTTCGTAATCAATACCATCGAGCCCAAACTTAATGGTCTCGTCCCCCAGCTCGCCGTTAATATCATCGATAAGAACTATTCGAGTTTTTCTGGCCATTAAATTCGCCTTTCCATTTTGAAGAGTTAATGCTGGCTTTATATTAACGCCAATATAGATACATTTCTATTTATGGTTAATTATCTATAAAACAGATCTTTTTAAGTTAAAAACCCGGCAGAAACTAAAAGATTTTATCAATACAGATGCGTACAGTAACCAACAGTAGGAGGTGAATAAAGCCTTATATATTGATAGAAAAAGAGGTTATCGTAAAAACAAGCGTTTTATCTTTGTCTTCTTAAGCCTCGGCAACTGTGATTAAATCAGCGGCTTTCTTTGCTCGTTCCCGTGCCTGGTTAATATTATTTCCGCGCGCTAAAGCTACCCCCATTCGCCGCCCTATCCGGGAATCAGGTTTACCAAAAAGCCTTAAATCAACTTCCGGTACCGATAGAGCCGCAGCTAAACCTCGATATACCGGCGCTTCGCATTGTAGGTTCGCGCAAATAACTGCCGAGGCCGCCGGGGTGCGTAGGCGGGTATCGACTGGTAACCCCAAAATAGCTCGGGCGTGCAGTTCAAACTCGGAGAGATACCCGGAAGCCATAGTCACCATCCCGGTGTCATGAGGACGGGGCGACACCTCAGAAAATAGAACTTCGTCCCCGCAAATAAATAGTTCTACCCCGAACAGGCCTCGTCCGCCTAGGGCGGTAGTAATTTTCTGCGCAATAGCTTGTGCCTTTTCTAGCACACCGCTGTCCATAGGTGCCGGTTGCCAGGATTCGTGGTAGTCCCCATCTACCTGCAGGTGGCCAATCGGTTCGCAAAAGCTGGTGACTGTTTGTCCGGACTGATGATCGAGGGAACGCACCGTGAGGAGCGTGATTTCATAGTCAAAATCTACTAGTCCTTCTACGATCACTCGTCCCTGGCTCGCTCCCCGTCCTCCTTCTAGGGCGTAATTCCAAGCCGGCTCGATATCCTCGCGGTTTTTCAGTAGTGACTGTCCTTTGCCAGAAGAGGACATCACCGGTTTGACGATGCAGGGTAGTCCAATTTTTTCTACCGCTTGGCGCATTTCCTCTTCTCCAGAGGCAAACATGTAGCGGGAGGTGGGGATGTCCAGTTCCTCGGCAGCGAGGCGGCGAATACCTTCCCGATCCATAGTCAGCCGAGTAGCGTGAGCAGTGGGGATTACGGTTACCTGGCTAGAAGCTGCAATTTTCTCCAAAGTATCGGTCGCGATAGCTTCGATTTCCGGAATAATGAAATGAGGGCGTACTTTTCTCACTAGGAAATCAACCTGTTTACCATCGGTCATATCTAGTACATAGGAATAGGGTGCTACCTGGTGTGCTGGTGCGTTTTGGTAACGGTCCGCGGCGTGAACTTCTACCCCCAGGCGCGTAAATGCGATTGCCAGTTCTTTTCCTAATTCTCCAGATCCAAGCAGGAGTACTCGAAGAGCAGATTTTGATAGGGGAGTTCCAAAAGTAGTTGGCGTTAACATAAAAATCTTTTCCTAATACTAATTTCAGCCTGCTATGGAGGGATTTGAATACTACTTTAAGGGCTCTTTAGTGATGGAAGCAACCAAAATCTAAGTTGGGAAATAGCCGACGCCCTTGTACAATAAAACGTGCCTTTAAGGCAGGCGCCTGTAGCTCAGTTGGTAGAGCAACGGACTTTTAATCCGTGGGTCCAGGGTTCGATCCCCTGCGGGCGTACTAAATTGTTTAAGCCCGGCCTTGTGCCGGGCTTAAACAATTTTGAGCCCCCGGGGATCGAACCCGTGAGGGCTGGCGCGGGAAGGTAGCGAACGCGGGTTGAGCGTTCGCCCGCGCCAGTGGTTTTCGGAGGCTGTGCTCCGAAAACCCTTGCTGGTGCGCAGCACCGCCGATCCCCTGCGGGCGTACCAGAACTCGTTTAATCCCTGCAGTTATCCACATTTGCTTTAGCATGCGCTGCGGGTCTGGCTCGGTAAAAGCACTCCGGGGACCCCGATTTCCTCGCTAAAGCGAG
>CAMYAU010000107.1 GCA_947253735.1 uncultured Varibaculum sp.
ACCGGTGGAGTTACCGGAGGGGTTGTAGGCGGCGTCACCGGAGGTGTTACCGGTGGAGTCACCGGCGGCGTGGAAGGTGGCGTAACCGGAGGCGGGGGTGGCAGGAAAGTGTTAGTGAAAAACACTAGGTTAACCCCATCGTTTTGCTCGGCTTGGGCGACTTGGCTGACTTTAAACTTGCCCGCGAGCTCTTCCGGTAAGTTCTCTGTCACCTTATAGGTGAGCGCCACTCGCTCTTCCGGTTTCTTCTGCACATCTGCGGCCGTATATTTTGGTAGCTTCTCGAGGGCGAATTGGAAGTCTTTCCCCTCGCCTTGCTGGAAACTTTCTGCCCGAAGATACTTTCGCACCGGCTCGGTCGCTATTTTGTTCTTTCCTTGCCAGGTTTCCACTTCGAAGTTATCGATATAATCGCGCATATCGAGATTTTTGAGCAGGTCAAGCCCACCATTCCAATGTTTTTTAACTAGCAAATCCAGGTAAGGGATAATCTCGGTTTCTGAATCAGGAATCCGGTTATAAATCGGCTGTCCCCCCCCAGCTTCTTCAGTTTTACTTGGAACTTGATAGTGAGGTTCCGCTCCGCGGGGAGCTCGATGGGTTTACTAAAATCGAACTCTGCTACCTGGGTCTTTGCCTTGTCTAGCAGCCTAATTTCTCGGGTGTCCGGGTTGTAGCTGGCCTCAAAGTCCGCGGCTACTGCTTCGCCCTCCATGACTTTTAGAGAACCTGGAACCAGCTCTAAGCGTTCATCGAGCTTATCGACTACCGTGACTGTGTTCTTAAAGCCCATGTCCACATATTTGCCGAACTTAACCACCAGGCGGTGATCTCCGGGTACCTTAGCGTTAATCCGGTAGTCGATCAGGTCTCCCTTACTGGCGTAGGCTTTCTTCCCGTCCTCACCAATCGGGTATTTTGCCTGGTCGATAACCTTATCGAAACTCGGTTTTTGCGGTACCAGCAATAGCAACGGCGTTTTGTAACCAATCAAAGCGCGAGCGCGTGCGTTATCGCTAAAACGCTCATCGGTACCGCCATAGGGATTAGCCCACACTTCCTCATTATTGCTATTCTCCTGGAGCATCCTCATAGTTAGGCGCCCATTTCCTGCCAAGTGAACTCCATACTGTAAGGAGAGGTCATAGTTTTTCTTGAACGCGGGCGCCGCGTCCTCAATCCGAACCGTATAGTCCCCCGGGGTTACTGCCTTAAACAAACTTGCCGGCACCCCATAGGCGGCCTGAGTAGCGCTAGATTTCGTTACCAGTTTGTCTTGCTCGTCATAGAGCCCCAGAGTAAACCCGGCTTTGGCGTGCTCAAGGGCAAAAGAATTGTAGTTTACCCTTTTAATATTAGAAGCCAGGATATAAACCTGTTTTCCGAGGGTAACCGTCAAGGTGTTGGTCGCCGAATCGAATTTTTGCTCCGCAATCCCGTAATACATATAGGATTTCGGCAGGCTAGGCAAAGATAGCTTCGCCCCTTCGGGAACCCCATTGGCTTTAATGTCGAAAGAATAATCTCCGCTGGCAGTAGGCAGAGAAAGCTGTTTTTCTGCCTGGGGATCCGTTTTGCCCCCGATATTAAACTTCCAGGTATCACTCTCCGCCAGCACCTCCAGCGGGCGCTTAATAGTCACGTGATAGGTCTTATCCACCAGCTTCAGCGGTTTTAATACCAGCTGGAATCCCTCACCCTGGACCAGTACTTTTTGCACCGAATACCGATTTTTCTCTCCACCATCTGTCAAAGTGACATTCGGCAATTCGGCTTGTGTTGCCGGAACCAGGGAGCTCGGGGCAAACTTGCCGGTATCGTCATAAGGTACTTCTTTTAGAAAACCGTTACCAGCAGAATCTTTCTTGACCGTAACAGTCTCATTTTTCTGGCTAACCTGGTTGTATAGCGGGAGTTCAAAGGATTCGGCGCTGCCGGTAATAGCTGCCCCTGTTTCGTCGTTCATAGTTACCGGGTAGCGCTTAGAGATTTTTTCTTTGAAAGTCATTCGCATTTCAGGGGTTCCGTCGGGTCCGGCCTCAACCTTGACTTTTACCGGCTCTCCGAACCGTGAGAAACCTTTATTATCATTAACCGAAAAAGTGATTTGCTTGCCTATGGGGTAATCTTTAGCCTCGACCTCGGGGGCGAATTCGATCTCGCATTTTCGCAACCCATTTTCTAAGGGTTTGTCGGAGGTGACATCATCGCTGTCAATCTCGTAGGAATCAGCAAACCAGCCGGTGCCTTCTTGGATCTCTAAATCGGTGCACTTAGCCCGGGTATAAATGGTCGCATAGAGAGCGACGCTATCTTCGTCTTCCTCGCCTGCAGCTTGAGCCAGGGGTGATAAGAACACCATTCCCAGGATCAAGGCAACGATAACGCCTATCAGACACAGATTCGCGGCTTTTCTGTTCATATTCCCCACTCGCGGTAGCAGTATTTCGACCTGTTTCCAGGCGAAAGCCCGTTTGGACATTAACTGGTATTCCCAGAATATCTTGCCGGGCGCACTCAAGGTAATACGAGGAAAAAAGTCCCAACCGCTCTCGTTTAGCAGACGAGGGTAGAAAACCAGGGGAAAAATATCGAAAAACCACTACCCCTCTTATCGATTTAACCTGGGCTAATAGTCTAGTTATTTCTTTGGGGATCGCGTATTTGCAGGATCCAGTAATGCTGCGTAGGATGCACTTCGTGGCTAGAACGCAACGCCATTATTTTAACTATGCGGCAGTTATCTTGTCCGGGTTCCTTACCGCGCTGCTGATTGGAACCTGTCTACTAATGCTGCCGTTATCAACTGTGCATGTCGGAGGGCTGCCGCTGCTGCCCGCCCTATTTACTGCAACTTCTGCTCTATGCGTTACCGGGTTAACCATCGTAGATACCGCCACCTACTGGACCGACTTTGGCAAAGTCGTAATCTTGGTGCTTATTCAGGTGGGTGGCTTTGGAGTGATGAGCTTTGCAGCAGTACTCGCCCAAGCAGTTATCCGCCGCGAAAGCCATAGCGCAAAACTAGTTTCCGCCGCCGAACGCCGCAGTGGCACCGGTAGGCTCGGTACCCTATTGCGGCGAGTCTTAGCGACTTCCGTCTTAATTGAGCTGTTTACCGCTATTCCCCTGGCAATTCGTTTCTTGTCCTTAGGGTATTCGCTACCCCGCGCCCTCTGGCATGGAATTTTTCATGCGGTATCTGCCTTCAATAACGCAGGTTTTGCGCTCTATTCAGATAATCTTTCGTCATTCGTTGGTGACTGGGGAATCTGTCTGCCCCTGATGGTGGCAATCATCATCGGCGGCCTGGGGTTCCCAGTCCTCTTCGAACTGCGTACCTGCCCCCTCAAACCCTATAGTTGGTCCTTGCACTCACGAATGGTATTAGCTGGCAGCGCGGGACTGCTAGTCTTTTCTTCCCTGATCGTAACGATTTTCGAGTGGTATAACCCCAAGACTTTGGGCAAACTATCTGGTGCAGATGCGATTCTCGCTGGGGTTTTCCAAGCAGTTCAAACCCGTACCACTGGTTTTAACTCTATTGATATTGGACAAATGCACGAGTCCACCCTATTCGCGATGGATACTTTCATGTTCATCGGAGCCGGACCGGCCGGAACCGCGGGCGGTATCAAAATCACCACCATGTTCGCACTCCTAGCGATTGTGGCTGCGGTTATTCGAGGCCGAACTCAAGCCGTAGTCTTCGGGAAAAGCATCTCGGCCGAAGTAGCCCATCAAGCGGTAGCGGTAGTGGTACTCGCCTTTATCCTGGTAGCTACCGCCACTATCGCTATCTTGCTTTTCACCCATTTCACCTTGTCGCAAACCCTATTTGAAGTGCTCTCCGCCTTTGGTACCGTAGGGCTATCTACCGGTATAACGCCACAACTTAATAATCCCGCACAATTGGTACTTATAGCTTTAATGATTATTGGGCGCCTCGGCCCGATTACGGTTGCAACCGCACTCGCTTTCGCTCCTAGCGCCTCGAAGATATCCTTCCCCACAGAAAGGCCGATCATTGGTTAATTTCTCTAAGCCCACTTACGCGGTTCTCGGTTTAGGACGCTTCGGTAGCGCCGTAGCACGCGAACTAATGTCTGACTACGCTGCGGTTATCGGCATTGATTTAAACGAGACGATAGTAAATCGTAATAACGGCATTTTGAGCCAGGTAGCCCAAACCGACGCCACCGACATTGCTTCCATTACCGAACTTGGGGTTGCCGATTGTGATGGAGTAGTAGTCGGTATCGGCGGCCCCCACGTAGAGGCCTCAATCCTGGCGTGTTCCCTGCTTACCGATATGGGGGTGAAAAACCTGTGGGCAAAATCCTCCGGTACTGCTCACGGACGTATCTTGGAGCAGATCGGGGTTCCCCATATTGTCCATCCCGAGGTAGCGATGGGACGCAGGGTGGCCCACCTGGTACGCGGGGTAAACCTGGACTATGTGGAACTATCAGGGGGAACCGCGATGGTTAGAACCATGCTTCCCAAGTCCGCGGCCGGACCTCTCGATGAGGTGGACCTTTGGAACCGACACGGGGTAAAAATAGTGGCGGTGTTGCGGGAAAACCAATGGCAACCAGTACTGGGGGCAGTTGAGCTTACCGAGGGTGACCAAGTACAGATTTACGGTGGCGCGAAACAGGTAGAAAAGTTTGCCCGCCTAGCGCCCCGCCTGTAGCTACCCTAACCCACCGCGGCCACTCGCAATACCGGTTAACCTGCCTCTGCACCTATCGGAGCAGCAATGCCTCAAACAGCAGTGCGGCTTATAATTCTCGGGGACTGTTGGTGCTGTGAGGTTTTGAGTAAATAAGCTGCCAATCTTGTTAGCTGTCACTGCTATCAATGAATAAGCGACCCCGTAGATCTGCGCGGATTCGTTGAAAAAGATCAGCATGGGCACCATGAAAAACAGTATCGGCATCACTATCCATAAAACTGTGAAGCCCTCCGTGATTCCGTCCCAGGTGGCTAACGTCACGGTGATTAGCGGAAACACTATGAACAGCATCAAGATAAACAGCATCATGCCTGAATCAGGGGC
>CAMYAU010000108.1 GCA_947253735.1 uncultured Varibaculum sp.
TTAAAAAATATCCCGGTGTGCTCTCAACGTTCCGCACTAAAACGGGTATCTTTGTTTTTCGGCGCTCTCACCCCACTTTTTTGACGACACAAAGCGTGATAGCTGGCTTATCAAGATCAATTACTGCCAGTCGACACTCTCAGCTGACGATTCTCCCAATTTCCTACGGGGCCAAGTACAATCACCAATAGGCAAACCGGAACGAGGAGGTTCAAGTAGTATGAGCAGTCTAGTAATCGCGGTAGATTCCTCTACCACCAGTACTAAGGCTATTATTGTCGACAGCTCTGGAGCAGTGCTTTCCCAGGCCAAAGTCGAGTTCGCGATGTCCACCCCGAAAGTGGACTTTTATGAACAAGACCCTCGCGACTGGTGGAAGAGCACCAATGAGGCGGTAGGGCAGGCGGTTGCTCAGCTTAGCGACCCTGATCGTAATCGCATCGAATTTCTCTGCGCCACTATTCAGCGCCAATCATTTGCCTTAGTGGACTCCGAGGGCATTCCCCTTCGTCCCGGGATTTTATGGCTAGATGGCAGAGCTGCGGAGCAGGTAAAAAAGATTGGGAGCCCGCGAGTACATGAACTTTCTGGTTTCCAGCCCGATACCACTCCCTCGATCTACAAGATTGCCTGGTTAAAAGAGCACGAACCAGAAAAACTAGCTGCTGCCCACAAGATCGTGGGCGTGCACGGCTATCTAACTCATGCCTTGACCGGGCAATGGGTTGATTCGGTGGCAACTGCGGATTCCCTGGGATTCCTGGATTCTGCGAAGTTGGATTACTCCCCGGAACTACTCGATCTAATCGGAATCAAACGTGACCAGCTTGCAGATTTGGTTCCCGCAGCCTCGATAATCGCCCCGATCAAACCCTCGGTACTTAAGGATTGGGGAATCAATCAATCAGTTGAACTGGTAGCTGCCTGCGGGGATGGGCAAGCAGCCGCATTGGGTGCCGGGGCTATCGGGATGGAGGAAGCCTACCTAAATATGGGTACGGCCCTGGTAGCCGGGGTGCACTCGCCTCGTTACCAGATAGCTGACGTGTTCCGTACCGATGTGGCGGGGATTCCCGGACAATATGTGCTGGAAATCGTACAGAATTCAGGTGCTCACCTGGCAGGTTGGTTCCGTAGCGAACTAGGAGACCCTGCACTTGCCGGTCGCCCAGATCCGGAACTAGATAAAGCGGCCTCCCAGGTGGCAACCGGCTGCGGCGGGCTAGCGACTATGCCCTATTGGAACGCAGTGCAGTCACCTTTCTGGGATCCCATCGCTCACGGCGCCATTATCGGATTGGCGGGAGCCTATGGGAGGGCGGAAATCTACCGCTCCATCCTGGAAGGTATCTCCTTAACTATGGCTACTAACCTGCACGCCCTTGCCGATACTACGGGAGTACCTTTGCAATCGGTGCGAGTAATGGGTGGTGGGCAGCGTTCTCCCCTATGGCGCGCGATTATGACTGACTGTATCGGCTTGCCTCTCACCAGCTGTGAAACCGAAGAAATCTCTGCTATGGGCGCCGCGGTGATGGCGATGGCACAAACTGATGCCTACGCTTCCGTGGAAGAGGCCGCTAAAGGGATGGCCACCTTGGGAGATACCTCGGAACCGAACCTTAAGAACCATGAAATCTATCTGGAACTAGCCGAGCTGCAAAACCAGGCATATCCGGCCTTGAAGCCGATTATGGATAAGCAGTACCAGTTCGCTTTACGTCACCCCTTACATTAGGACGAGGCGACGACGAGAGGCCCGAACCACCGCCCGGGACGCAACTTCCTTCGCGTTACTCATGGGCATGGTTACGGCATTTCTTTAAGAAAAGGAGAAATCATGCGGGCAGCAACTTTGAATGCACCGGAAGATCTACGGCTGATCGAAAAGGAAAAACCAACCCCGGGTAAAAATGAGGTCTTATTGAAGATCGAGGCCAACACCATGTGCGGCACCGATTATCGCCTCTATACGGGAGCGAAAACCTCCGGGATTTCCTACGGCACGGTTCCCGGGCACGAAATTGCAGGCAGGATCGTAGAAATCGGCGAGGGCGTCGAACAGATTCAGCCCGGGCTTCAGATTGGGCAACAGGCGACAGTTTCGATAGTAGTATCGTGCGGTTCCTGCCCAAACTGTTTACAAGATCGTGAACACCTTTGCGCAAATCTAGAGCTGTTTGGTTACGCCATTGATGGTGGTCTCCAAGAGTACATGCTGGTACCTGAACGTGCCCTACGCCGAGGCAACCTGATCACAACCAGCCAAGAGCTTGACCCTAGGGCTCTTTGCCTAGCCGAACCTATATCTTGCTGCCTAAACAGCCTCGATCAATTCAAAGTTAACCTGGGCGAGGTAGTGGCTATTCTGGGAGCTGGACCGATCGGCCTAATCCACGCGCAGCTAGCGCTGGCCAGTGGGGCTAGGCAGGTTTTTGTATCTAACCGTTCTCCGGGGCGCCGCCAAGTGGCTGAGCGGCTGGGAGCGATCGGAGTCAGCCCCGATGAGCTTGAAGATCAAATCGAGGACGCAACCAATGGCGCGGGAGCCGACGTGGTGATCGTGTGTATCGGTGCCTCGGAACTAGCTCAGGACGCCTTAGTACTTGCCCGGGACGGAGGGCGAGTCAACTACTTTGCTGGATTCCCGAAAGGCTCGATGACCCAAATGGAGCCTAACCTGATTCACTATAAAGAATTGCAGGTTACCGGGGGTTCTAATGCGCGGCGCCGGGACGTAAAACGGGCCATTCAGGTCCTCGAATCGGGAGCGATAAATGTGGAAGAGATTGTCACCCACACTTTCCCGCTTTCAAAAGTGCATGAAGCTTATCAGGCAGTACACGATCGGATCGGCGTAAAAATTGCAGTAATACCTGACTAAAGTAGCAGCTCCGGTCAACCTGTGGGGAACGAGACAAACTTATCCCGTATTCTTGCAGCTGCATTGCCTTGACCTTGTGATATATATGGCAAGTGAATTTTTTAAATATGTTCAAACGCCTATTACCAGGAATAGCGTATGCGTGCGTGATTGCCGGGATTGCTTCGCTGATTAATCAGTTTGTTCCTCTACTGTCATCAATGCTGGTGGCGATCCTACTAGGGGTGGCAGTCCGCAACACGAAGCTAGTTCCTGCGATCTGCGAACCTGGTATCGCTTTTTCAGCGAAGACTATTTTGCGCTTCGGGGTGGTGTTGCTAGGTTTTCGACTTTCGCTACCAGCTATCGCCTCTCTAGGAGCCGGAACCATCGTGACTATCCTCTGCGCGGTTGCGGTCACTATGGTGGCAGGCTACCTACTTACTTACTTTATGCGGGTCAGTCATGCCACCGGGATCCTCACCACTTCCGGCACCGCAATTTGTGGCGCCTCTGCCGTGGCGGGTATCTCCCCGGTGGTGTCTGCCCGCAGTCGCGAGGACGCTGACGATGCGGTTGCTACCGCTATCGCCTGCGTTACCTTATTCGGGACGCTCTCCCTCGTCGCTTTACCGGCAGCTGCCCACGCCCTAAACCTGTCCCCTACCCAAACTGCTGTCTGGCTGGGGGCTTCTATTCACGAGGTCGGCCAGGTAGTTGCGGCCGCTAATATTTATGACCCGGCGATCTCCGATTTGGCCACCGCCACCAAGTTGGGGCGCGTAGCCTGCCTGGCGATCGTAGTGGCAATCGTAGGAATCATTGAACGGCGGGTAGTAGAAGTACGTCACGAACAGGCAGAGAAAGCCAGTTCCGGCAAGCGCCCGCCTCTAATTCCCGGATTCGTAGTGGGATTCCTAATTGCGGTCGTGCTAGCTTCGGTGTTTGCCGGCATACCCACTGTGAACAACATTTTCAGTACTCTAGGAGGCACGGTAGCTACTTTGCTGCTCACCGTAGCGATGGGCGCAATGGGAGCCGGGGTAAACCTACGTAACGTAATTAAATCCGGAGGGCGCGCCCTCATCCTCGGAATAATCCTGAGTATCCTAATCGCCGCAGTATCGCTGGGAACTGTACTTCTGTTAGTCGACTAGCATCCGGCTGGAAACGCGAGGCCGGGGTCAAGCCATACCCGCAGCGCATGTTAATACCACGAGTTAATGCTCAAAATGTGTAGGGACGCTGATTTTAGTGGTTTGGCTAGGGCTTTTAGGGTTTTGTACATGCTTTCAGGAACTTCGACCCTGAGGTGCGGGGGCTAGGTTTTATCCGAGCAGGCGCGGTGGAATCTGACTTCACGGTGCGAGCAAGGGTCGCGGCCGGTAAAAGATACGAGAGGGGCTTGACCGGCGAAGCCGGTCATGGGGTCCCCGGAGTGCTTTTACCGAGCCAGACCCGCAGCGCACTTAAAAACCACTGGCGCGGGCGAACGCTCAGCCCGCGTTCGCTACCTCCCCGTAAATTTATCACCCTCGTTTCACCGCCCCGAAAAGTAAGGTTTTCAAAGGGTGGAAAGTGAGCGGTCAGAAAAAGACCGCTGGAGATTCCATGCCCTCCGATGCGTACGCGAGGATTTCCGCTATCTGGGGTGCGGAAGAAGTGAAGACAGAAAACCGCCGCCTGAAACAACACAGAAAACGGCTTCCACGCCCAAACCAGGGGTGCAGCACCAGGAGCTGACGCCCACCTGCATCAAGTCTCCCCCTGCAGCATTAACATTGCTCCCGCTGGTTTACCTCCAACGGTGCTTTGACGACTGAGCATATACATTAGTCAGGGGCACCGCTTGTGCCCGCACAAGCGGTGCCCCTTTCCCCTCCAAGAAATCTAAGCGCTGTTAAACCGGACTCCCTGAGGTGGGAAGCCAAACGCCGCGCTAGTCGAGATTCAACTCTTTTGCCGTTGCGTAGGACGTTTGAGTACCCCGCTTAGTTACTGCATCGCCCGCATAGATATTAGCCTTGCGAATCGACT
>CAMYAU010000109.1 GCA_947253735.1 uncultured Varibaculum sp.
ATGCCCACCGCACCCACTCGGATAAAACCTAGGCTCCACGCTCGCTGGTATCGCACATGTAAACATCTCAGCGGGAACGCAAATCCCGCAAGGTACGCAATGAGCGTGCAGGGGCGGATTTATGCCGCAGGGTAGGCTGCGGCATAAATCCGTGAAAATGCCAGAGCATTTTCCGGATTTCGGGGCGCGAGGCAAAATCCGCCCCTGCACGCGGACTAGTACGGGAGGAAACTAACTCCACGCATAGATGCGGATTGCTTAGTATTGAGGTTTAGCGCTTAAAATCGAGGAAACGAAAAGTGATCGATAAGGGAAAGCCAATGCCGAAAAAACCAGTCGAGGTTGAGGACATTATCAATAGCCATTCGGGGGGATTGCAACGCAACCTCTCGAATCGGCATATACAGTTAATCGCGATTGGCGGAGCCATTGGTACCGGATTGTTCATGGGATCTGGGCGCACTATTCACTTGGCTGGACCTTCAGTACTGGTGGTTTACACCATTATCGGAGCCGTGTTATTCCTGGTAATGCGATGTATGGGGGAACTGCTCGTTTCCGATCACAAGTACGGTACCTTCGCAGATTTCATCACTGATCTGTTAGGCCCGGGAGCCGGTTTCGTAGTGGGATGGACTTATTGGCTATGTTGGATAGTTACCGGCACCGCCGAGGTGATCGCGATCGCCGGTTATTTCAACTTCTGGTGGCCAGATCTACCACAGTGGATTCCCGCAATCGCTACCGTGGCGTTACTATTCTTGCTTAACGCCCTCACGGTGAAGGCTTTCGGGGAAACCGAATTTTGGTTCTCGATGATTAAAATCATTGCGATTATTGCCTTGATCTGCTGTGGAGCCGTGATGGTCATTGTCGGGTTTACTTCCCCTGATGGTCAGCGTGCCACCATTACCAATCTTTGGTCGCATCCGGGAGTGACCGGCTCCGGGTTCTTCCCGAATGGTTTTTCTGGATTCCTAGGAGGATTCCAGCTGGCTATCTTTAGTTTCGTAGGTATCGAGCTGGTGGGTACTACCGCGGCAGAAACCAAGGATCCAGAAAAGTCCCTACCTAAAGCCATTAACTCGATTCCCGTGAGAGTACTGCTCTTCTATGTTTTGGCATTAGCAGCGATCATGTCAGTGACACCTTGGGATTCTCTAGACCCCGAATCTTCCCCCTTTGTGGGTCTATTCTCACTCGTAGGACTGGTGTTTGCGGCTTCCCTGGTCAACCTGGTGGTAATGACTTCTGCTGCCTCTTCGTGTAACTCGGGAGTTTATTCCACCTCGCGGATGATGTACGCCATGGCGTTGCGCAGTGATGCGCCTAAGATTTTCCGCAAACTTTCCCGCCGCTCGGTGCCCTTAAACGCGTTGATTATTACCTGCTTGTTCTTGCTTACCTCCATTGCTCTAATGGAAGTGGGAGGCACCGTAATGCAAGCGTTTACCCTGGTTACCTCGGTAGCCTCGGTGCTATTTATGTTCGTATGGGTAATGATAGTGGCCGCTTACGTAGAATTCCGCCGTCGCCTGCCTAAAAAGCATGAAGAATCAATATTTCCGATGCCTGGCGGATACCTCTCCATCGCGGTGATCAGCGTCTTTATCGTGGCTATGGTGTTCGTCCTCGCCCTAGATTCCGCTACCCTATATGCTATGCTGGCGAGCCTGCTATGGATTGCCATTATCGCCGCGATATCGTTCCTGGTAGGCCACACCCCGCACAATGCTAAGGTTCGCGCCGAGTTCGCTGACCGTCGCCACCGGGAACTAGCAGCCGCCCGGCAGCACCAAGCCAAATAACCTGCCCCCGCAGATTCTAGGTTCTTTCTCCTGCTGTGTGAGCGGGGAAGAAGTTTTTCCTCCTGCCGTTTCCCGCGCGGAGCCTAGGTTTTCCTCCCGCCCCTGTACGCGGACGAATACAGCGGGAAATTAGGCGGAGCGGGCTTTTAGGTGGCGATAGCGACAAAGCGCCGCGAAAATATCTTGCAAGCGGGGCGCGGCCAGGAATGCCGGGGAGCGTCCGGCAGCGAAGGCCTGCCAGCTGGAGGACGCGAACTCGGCCGCGAACCGGGCACACGCATCTGCAATAGTTTCTTTACCGGTGGCGTCGGTGACCAAAGCGCGAATCGCATAGGCAATCGCTTCTGCTTGCCCCGGATCCACTACTTGGGCGAGGGCGGAAATATCTATTTCTTCGCGATTCAAGCGCAAAGAGGAAGTTCCTTCTGCGCGCGTTTTCTCCCGTCTTCCTGCAGGCGGAGGCGGGCAAGATAGCAGGAGCCGTTTGCGCACCGCCTGCTGCGGCCAGCAAACCTCGCCACTATCCGGGCTACTTTCCGAGACCTCTCCCCTGCTTACTTCCCGCGCCCTCGCGGTAGCATCGTAGGGAAGATAATTTTCGAGTAGTAACACCTGGTCGGCCAGATCCAGGAAATCACCTGAGCCTCCCATCACCATAATGGTGGATACCCCAAGTTCTTCCCGGATGCCCCCCACCCGGTCGATTAAGGGAATAATCGGCTCGCTGCGTACCAGCTGCCGCATCCGACTATCACGCAACAACAGGTTGGTGGCCGAGGTATCTTCATCAATAAGTAGCGCCCGCGAGCCGCATTCTATGGCTTCGGTAATTGCCGCGGCCTGAGAGGTGGATCCGGAGGCATTTTCGGTACAGAACGCGCTAGTGTCACCACCTCCAGGTAAAGAACCGATGAATAGGGAAATATCGGTGCTAGTTATTGCTCGTCCGTCCTCGGCGCGCACTTTTATCGCATCGGGCAAAGTGGCTACCAGTTCTCGGCCATCCCCCGGAATATGAGGGTAAACCGCTCGCTCTAGCGCTTCTAGCAGGGTGGATTTGCCGTGATAGCCACCGCCCACAATCACGGTAATACCTTGCGGGATTGCCATTCCTGCGATTTGTCCCGCATAGGGAAGATCTACTGTTTGCACTAGGGGTGAGGATGCATCCTCGCCTAATACCGTAGGTAGCTGGAAAGGAACTGCATCTTTCATCGGTAAATCGCTAATTCCGGAAGCCCTGGCCAGCAGCGCCCCGTTGGCTACGAAGGCTACCCACCCGCGTTCACTAAGAATCTTTTGCAGTGCCACATGGTCTTTTAAAGTGTGAATATGGCGAGTGAGATCAGCTAAATCCGGGCCATCATCCTCGCCGAAACATACGGTTTTATAAACCAGTTCGCACAGGTCATAGTCCAAAAAACGGGCGAAGTTATGCCCTAGAATCCGTCGTCCTGCTGCCGGGAAAGGCACCTGTACGCGCAGTTCCAGCCCCTCCTCACTCAGAGTTACCGAGGAACGCGATAGGATTTCTTGCCCGACCGGCGCGATCCGCAGCTGTGATTCAGATTTTCCACCCGAACGTCGTGCCCCAAAAATTTTGCGAGCTCGCCGCGCCAAAAAATCACCGGTGCCGATTCGTCCTAGCTGGTCGCAAGCAATTTCAATGGGAATCTGGGCAGTGTCAAGCGGTACTAATATCCGACAGGCCGAAGGCGGGGCAAAGGGGTCGGACTGTACCCGGTCAATAGAGAAAGTAAAGTCCCCGAAACTCCATTGCCCAATTAGCTGTTTATAGCCGCCATAAGAGCGCCCATCTAGTGATTTAGTTTTCCGAATTAGCTCATCTGCATCGCGCATAGTTCCCTATTCTATGCCGCACCGTGCTTAGCCTTGTAGACTGGCAAGGTACCCCGAAGCAGCTTCCGGGCATTTCATGGTGGCTGCGCGAATTAACTCAGAGGATGGAAGGGATTTTTCGTGACTGACAAACTGAAACTGGTTGATACTATCCAAGCTATCAACTGGAACGACATTGAAGACGATAAAGATCTGGAAGTTTGGGATCGGCTCACGGGAAACTTTTGGTTGCCCGAAAAGATTCCGCTGTCGAATGATATTCCTTCCTGGAAAACTCTAAAACCTGAAGAACAGTTGATGACTAACCGGGTGTTTACCGGTTTGACCTTACTGGATACCTTGCAGGGTACGGTGGGCGCGGTTTCGTTGATTCCGGATGCGCGCACTCCCCACGAGGAGGCGGTTTACACCAATATCGCGTTTATGGAGAGCGTGCACGCGAAATCATATTCCTCGATTTTCTCTACCCTGCTGTCCACCACCGAGATCAATGAGTCTTTCCGCTGGAGTGAAGAAAACGAGAACCTACAGCGTAAAGCACATATCATCATGAACTACTATCAGGGTGATGATCCGGAAAAACGCAAAGTTGCTTCCACCCTGCTAGAGTCCTTCCTGTTCTATTCCGGTTTCTACGCCCCCATGTACTGGTCTGCGCATGCCAAGCTGACTAACACCGCGGATTTGATTCGCCTGATTATCCGGGATGAAGCAGTCCATGGTTATTACATTGGCTATAAATACCAGTTGGCAGTCAACGAGTCTTCCCCTGAGCGCCGCGAAGAACTCAAGGATTACACCTTTGACCTGTTAACGGAGCTTTACGATAACGAAGAATCCTATACCGAAGATCTGTATGATCCTCTGGGACTAACCGAAGATGTAAAGAAGTTCTTGCGTTACAACGCCAATAAAGCTCTGATGAACCTGGGGTATGAGGCCCTGTTCCCGGCGGACTCCACCGATGTGAACCCCGCGATTTTAGCGGCGCTATCACCTTCGGCGGATGAAAACCATGACTTCTTCTCCGGCTCAGGTTCTTCCTACGTGATAGGCGAGATCGTCGATACCGAGGACGACGACTGGGACTTCTAAATTTCTAAGGACGCAGCTGCACTAGGAAAAACTAATAGTTTGCGGGTGGGAAAGAAAATTTATTCTTTCCCACCCGCAAACTATCTGTCTGTTATTGGAGTCTT
>CAMYAU010000110.1 GCA_947253735.1 uncultured Varibaculum sp.
CGCTTTGGGCCGCGACTTCGTTAACGTCTAGGTTACCGGCAGTAATGGCAACTTCGGTGGCTCCGGATGCGTCTTTCCAAAGCGCCCCCGCACCGGCAGTAAGCCCCGCACCCAACGCCAGGGCTACTCCGAGCGCAGCGGTAGAAGTGGCAATCTTTTTGGTTCTAGTTTTCATATTTGTTCCTTTTATTGGCGGAATAAATACCGCCCTTGGCTATACGAGTGAGGGATTTTGACTAGCTCAGTCATCAAAATCCAAGAAAGGGCTAATAACCGTTTTGCTTTTCATAATCTGAGCGCACAATCCCACGCCTATATAAAGACCGTCTGGCACGTAGGCCAGGGGTGAGAACTGCCATGCATATCAACGAACCTTAAGTAGCGATAATCAGCCACACCCAGCTGTGACCCAAGGCATACGCTCCTGATTATCAGGGTGTCACAGTGACACCCTGATAACTTCCCTGCTATGACCTCTCCCACATACACTTTTAGGCTGCTGGAACCTGACAAAGCCAGGTGGCAAGTCCGGTGGCTTTTTCTGCCCCATCGGGAACTAATGTTTTACTTCCCGCGCCGCGCGCCCCAACTACAAGCCGCATCCATTCCTCGGCTTGGCTTGGTAATACCCCCATGCCGGTTAGTAGTCGATCTTCTTTTACTTTTTGGTAGCGGTGTGCAGGCTTATTCGTGGCCGCGATCTGTACTACCCGTAGTGTTCCCGACCAGGCAAGGGGCGGAGGTGTGCCTCCCTCGATTAAGACCAGTACCAGCGCAACTAAGGGGCTGGACGCTAGTAGCACCTCGAAATCTACGAGGTCACTGGCATCTAGGCCGCGTGCCACGGGTACTGCGACCTTGCGGGCGAACGCTAAGTCTGAAATCTCTACATCTCCCAAAAGTAGTGGGGTGCGTTTTTGGGAATCTTTTTCTGCCTGTACCTTACGGAAAGCATCTAGGAGCACGATCCTCCACGGATCAGCTGAGTTGATAATATCTGCGCGAAGTACCCTCACTGACTCCCACGCTTGCGCTAATAGGTTAGCTGATACAAATCGGCAGCGCTTAGCCAGGCCGCGCGATAGCTCATTAACCACTGTTGCCCTAGCAGGTTCGTCCCAGCCGCGCTGATGCGCTATCCGTAGCGCTAGTTGTAGCGGGTCACGCTTTGTTACCCCGACGAATCGGTAATCTTCTACTGGTAACGCTAGTGCTGGCTGTACTTGTGGCAGGATATGCATTCCCATCCGTGAAACGGTGATTGAGCCTTTAAAGCCTGTCACCCAAGTTTGGGATGTTTCCAGTAGCCCAGCCTTTTGAAGCCATACCCAGGCGCGAGAGATGGAACTGACTGAGTACCCGGTGGCTTGCGCTACGTACTCTTTGGAAACGCCTAATGCGAGGCCGCGTGAGTCCACCCAGCGGGCAAGTTCAAACAGTCCAGCCCTTGCAGGTTTGGATAAGCCTTGTTGTAGGCTAACCCAGTTTGCTGCTTGTACAGACACGTGCATCACCTCGCTCCCCCGCGCCGCCGATCAGTACCACTGCCCCGAATCTCAACCCGAACATTTCAACAAATCCTGCTCTAACCAGGCGGGATAGCACTCGTTGTACGGTGCGCACATTAAACCCGGTAATGTCGGCTACTCGAACCACCGGGCGCTTTACGAAGCCGTACTCATCCGCTAAGACCGATAGGACCAGCGCTACGAAGCGGGCAGTTGGAGTGGCTTCTACCTCCCACACTGCGCGGCGAAAACCGCCCGGATCAAACCCGCGATCACTCATGATTACCACCTGCCTGGACAGCTTTTCGAAGTGATTGCGACACCGATTCTCCTGCCTGAATCGCTGTATCGAACACGCTGCCACCAGTAGCTAAGATTTTTTCTGCCTTTTTGCGCCAGTGCTTTTCGTTGCCGACGGCTGATTTGCTAATCCCTAGCGCGGCAGGGGTGAAAAACCAGGCCACTTCCCGCGCCACCTCCACGGTGACCGGCTCTGCATCTTGGGAAGATTCTTCTTCTAATGGCAGTGTTACCTGCTGTTTTACTGTTAATCGTTCTGGCGGCGCGATAGGAGTATTTTCGATTCTCCAGCACGCTAGGCCGGAAAGATTCTTCACCGTATCGGGGAGTGGATCCTGCCCGATAAATCTTTGTAATTCTGGCCTAGACCAGCCATTACCCAGTCTTTCGCGCAGAAGGCTAGTAGCTTTTATTGCTGCGGAAGTAGACAGTTTGCGCAGATCGGCAGGAAGGCAATCTCGAATCACATCCCAGTCCGGCTCACTTGGCTTAGGGTGCATACTGCCCGCTTCGCAGCTTTGCTGCAAGCGGGCAGAAGTATTTTCAGATTTTTTTCCAACCAACCCCTGCACCACGCGCTCGGGTGCCGCTTGGGGGGTAGGGGGGTTGGAATTAATTAATTGACGGTTATATGAATCATATGGGTGCAGTAATTTGCTGGTGTGGACACCGCTATTTGGCGGATGTGGCTTCACACCCGCAGAATTTGCGTCAGTGGCGCTACCAGCATTAACACTCTTTTTTCCCACACCCGCAGAATTTGCTGGCGTGGACAGTGGCGGGATGTTTACCGGGCTTTTTCGATCCCGGCGTACCCGGTAAGTAGTGCCGCACCGATGCTTATGCGAGGGTCTACCCTCACACGCGCCCTCCACCGAATCACACCACCGATACCTTGCCTCCCGCTCAATAAACCCTTTAGCCTCAAGCGAGGCTAAATAGTCACTTAAAGACCTGTCCGAACAAAGCGCCCGCCGCGCTATCTCCTGGCGGGCACGCCAGGTAATATCGTCATCATTAGCGAACTCAGCCAAAGCTAAAAGAACTAGCTTTTCGCCACGGTTTACCCCCGTGACTTCATCAAATGCCCACGTAAATGCCCTAATACTCATTACACACCACCCAGACACTCCACAGTTGGGCACTGTGCCACGAGCGGGCCGAAAACGCCCTCGGCCACGCCCTGCAATATCTCGGCAGCATCCCGCGCCATATCAGCTGCTAATAGCGCTTCTCCCCTACCGGAAACCGCGACTTCCCCGCGCACCACAGCGCGGGCAGCTTCTTCCAGGGCTTGAGCCAGCTCAACCACACCAGCATCTTTGAACATAAAAACTCCAAAAAAAGAATACAAAAACCTAACCCAACCAGCTAAAACACCGTTGGTCAGGTGAAATAAAAATGAGAAACTAAACGGGAAATACCCTTAAAAACAGCAAATACGGCTAACCTATAAACACCACCCCTTCCGAGGGTGGTAGTACATATAAAAACAGCCGGTACCGGGGGAAATGCTAAAACGCCCGGTACCGGCCAGGCACGCCAAGGCGCACCTAAACCCCTCCACCACAGAGGGGAAACTCAAAAATCTAGCCAACGATCCCACAACTACTCAGAACCTCGCTTCGGCAACACTTCAACAAGCCCTTTTGGTAGATCTTCTGGCAGAAAATACAGCCGCCCATTCAGACTGTCGCGGAAATGGCGCACTTTTCTCTTATTCGCGTTTTTCCTAAGAGTGCCAGGAGATACTCCAATCAACGCCGCAGCCTCACGAACCGTTAGATATTCTGTTTCTTGCGTATTATGCATACTCATGCTTTAAGTAAAAGATGAAATTATCTAAAAGTCAATTGCTTAACTTGCATATCTTGCATATTTTGTTATAATGGAGTTATGAGTAATCAAGGTACCGCAGATAACGCGGCAACTCTCACCGCAGATCAGGCCGTAGGTCTGACAGTTGGGCAATATATGCAACTAGCTGGAAAAACTAAATCAGCGCTGGCTAGTTTTATAGGAATTAGTCAACCAACCATGTCGCGAAAAATTTCAGGCAAAATCAGTTGGAGTGTTTCAGAGCTAGTTGATGTATCTAATTTCCTAAATCTCGATATTCAAGATTTAATGCCTTTACAGACAGGATATAACACCTGGGTACCTGCGCCTTTTAACCCTGCATTCCTGAGTCGGGGAATTGGAAAAACCCCGTCACCGCTGGATCGCAACGAGGACGGGGTTTGGCGCGCTCGACAGGATTCGAACCTGCAACCTTCTGATCCGTAGTCAGATGCTCTATCCGTTGAGCCACGAGCGCATTTGCCGTTGCCTTAGCAACTACCCCAGTTTAAGACAGAGCCAATCAGCCCTCCAAATCCGAGACAGCTTATTTAATGTGATTCACACACCAGCCTCGCGGTGGGGTGGTACTGCGCGAGGGCTAGGTTTTATCCGAGTGGGCGCGGTGGGCATAAGAATTCGGAAAACGCCGCTACGTTTTCCGAATTCTTGGGCAGGAGGAAAAACCTAGCCCTCGCGCTCATTGCATCGCACTCAGGGCGTGGCCGGTACAAGATGCGAGAGGGACACGCTAATTAGGGAGAGTGGAGAGGAGGATTTATGCCGATCAGGCTAGGCGGGCGTAAAACTTAGGAAAGACTCTAGTCTTTTCTAAGTTTTTGGGCGGGAGGCTAAATCCTCCTCCTCGCGACATCCCTGAGCGGCAACTTTAAGCGACTAATACCGGTAAACTAATCGGTAACGAACTGCATGAACAGCTCGTTTAGGGCATTAGCATCCTCATCAGTTTTGCAGATAACCAGAATAGTATCGTCACCGGCAATACAGCCGAGCACGGCATCAAACCAGGCCATATCGATCGCGCCCGCGAGTAGCTGGGCTCCTGCCGCTGGGGTACGTAGCACTACCTGGTTATGCACCACTGCGGACGATACCAGCAGGTCTTGGCACCATTTAGCCA
>CAMYAU010000111.1 GCA_947253735.1 uncultured Varibaculum sp.
AGATTATCCAGGACGTCTCGTGGGCTCGGAGATGTGTATAAGAGACAGAAGCTAGGCAGCGCTGATGGTACTACGCCCCAACGGACGCGGGAGAGTAAGACACCACCACAACCAACTTAAAAAGGAGGCCAAACCCGAAAAGGGTTTGGCCTCCTTACTATACATATCAAAACCAAATATCAACCAGGTTCTGATCCGGACACGATTGGAGCTCATTTCAGAACCAAAGGCTCCTCCGGTCAATGGCAGTAAGGGTGGATAGGATAAGAGCATGCGTATCGGGATAGTTACAGACTGTTACGCCCCACATATGGGGGGAATAGAAACTCAGACTAGCAACTTAGCGCAACGCTTGAGACTAGCAGGGCATACCCCGGAAGTAATCACCGCTACCCGTGATGGTTCCTTTATAGGGCGGCGGATCGAAAATCACATCGCAGTACATCGCTTAGGGATGCCCACACTCGGGTTTACGCCGATGAACCCCTTCGCTGCGCCGCTGTTTAGGGCTATTTTTCCCCGGTTTGACTTACTCCATATTCACGTCGGGGTACTTTCCCCATTCGCCCACCTCGCCTTACTAGTAGCTGCTAGGAGCGAGGTCCCTACCTTGGCTACCTTTCACTGTGAACTTGCCAGCTGGGCACCGATAATGCGCGCCAGCGGATTTTTTGATCGCTGGGTAAAGGAGGGGATTCTTTTTAGTGGAGTTTCCTCGCTGATGAATTCGCAGATTAACCAGCTACTAGCAAGGGAAAATCGACGGTCTTGGCCAATAATTCCAAATGGTGTAGATACTGATTTTTGGTGTCCCGGAACAAATACTTACGGTTCAGAAAATAAGCAGATTGATCTCGGCATACAAGAAGCAGCAATAAGCGCCACCCACCCAGGTGTCAGCCAAAGAAACTTTCACGCAGTTAGTGCTATCCGTTTGATGCCTCGTAAACGTCCTTTTGCCCTAATCAAATTCAACGAAATGGTAAATCAAATCCTGGGTAGCGACGCACATTTAGAGCTGGAAATCCTAGGCGAGGGAGCGCTGCGACCCCTGATTTGCAGACAAAGGGAAGTTAAAGCGGGTAACGTCGGATTACCTGGACGAAAAGACCGCTTCGGCTTACTGAAAACCTATCGCCAGGCCGATTTTTTTATAACTCTATGCCTACACGAAAGTTTTGGTATCGCGGCTGCTGAAGCGCGGGCTAGTGGATTACCAGTAATCGTACGTTCCCAAAGCCCCATCACTGATTTTATAACCGATGGTGTTACCGGGATCAGTGCTGCTAGCGACCGGGAATTAGCAGAAAAAACCGCCGCTACCCTCCTGGATGGTAGCTGGAGAAACTTGCGTGAAAATTGTAAAAAACAACCATCCCCAGTCTCTTGGGAGCTTAGCCTAGGCGCCACCCTCTCCGCCTATAAACAGGCGAAACAACTGCGAAAATAGCTATATCCAATATAGGGAGAATAAAAACTAATCGGTTTTACCATGCTGTTTCTTTGCTGCGATGATTCCTTCTGCGCGGCGCATGAAATCCGAGAGCCTGCTGGCGGCAGCCACCACCGCCGGGCCGTGAATCCTGCCCGGTTGGCGTCCCATACGATCAATCGGGCCAGAGACACTTAATGCTGCCACTACTTTGCCTGAAGACAGACGCACCGGAGCGGAAACCGAAGCCAACCCGGGTTCGCGCTCCCCGATAGACTGTGCCCAACCCCGACGTCGCACTACGGAAAGCTGGGTGGCAGTAAAAGATGCCCCCTGCAGGCCTCGATGCAGGCGATCCGGCTCCTCCCAGGCAAGCAAGATTTGCGCCGCTGAACCAGCTTTCATAGAAAGCGCGGAACCGGTAGGAGTAGAATCCCGCAGCCCCAGGGGAGATTCACAACTGGCGACTACAATTCGTTGATCCCCCTGGCGGCGATACATTTGCGTTGATTCTTGCGTATGATCGCAAAGCGCTTTCAAAATCGGACGGGCCGACGCTAGGAGACGATCTTCCCCAGCTGCAGATGCCAGTTCCCCGATTCTTGGACCTAAAACGAAACGCCCATGCACATCCCGGGCTACCAGCCGGTGATATTCCAAAGCAACCGCTAAGCGGTGCGCAGTAGGACGTGCCAGAGCTGTACTGTTCACTAGCTGAGCCAGAGTAGCCGGCCCTGCTTCTAGGGCACTTAGGACGAGGGTGGCCTTGTCGAGAACCCCGACCCCACTTCCTTCATTTTTATTGTCCATGTATTGATATTGCCATCTTATAGCGTGGAATTCCAACTACACTTGCGAAACGTTATCGCAATTTTAGGTTGAAGATCGGGGAGGCGTAGATGGCTAAGACTTTAGCAGAAAAAGTTTGGGCTGCTCATGTGGTTAAACACGGCGAAAACGGTGCTCCCGACCTGCTATATATTGATCTTCATCTATGTCATGAAGTAACTAGCCCCCAGGCCTTCGCCGGGTTGCGGATGGCGGGGCGTAAAGTGCGCCGGCCTGACCTGACGATCGCCACCGAGGATCACAACACCCCCACAGTGGATATAGATCGGCCGATCCAGGATCAGACTTCCGCTACCCAGATTCGGACTCTGCGGGAAAACGCGAAAGAATTCGGAATTCGTTTGCACTCTCTGGGGGACGCTGACCAAGGCATAGTCCATGTAGTGGGCCCTCAGTTAGGGCTAACACAACCAGGGATGACTATTGTTTGCGGTGACTCCCACACCTCTACCCACGGAGCGTTCGGCGCCTTAGCCTTCGGGATTGGTACCTCCCAAGTTGAGCAGGTGCTGGCTACCCAAACATTGCCACTTAAACCCTTCAAGACCATGGCAGTCAATATTCCCGGTCAGCTGCGCCCGGGAGTTTATGCCAAAGACATTATTCTCGCGATTATTGCCAAGATCGGTACCGGAGGCGGGCAGGGCTATGTGATTGAGTATCGCGGCGAGGCTATCGAAAATCTCTCGATGGAAGGTCGGATGACTATATGTAATATGTCGATTGAGGCCGGTGCACGGGCGGGAATGATCGCGCCCGACCAGACCACTTTTGACTATATTAAAGGGCGTCCTCATGCCCCGAGCGGCGAGCAATGGGAAGCCGCCACCCGTTACTGGCGGAGCTTGCGTACTGATCCAGACGCACATTTTGACCGGGAAGTCACGATTCCCGCCGAAAGTATCGAACCTTTTGTAACTTGGGGAACTAACCCCGGGCAAGGGGTACCGCTCAGTGGAAAAGTACCTGATCCTGAGATACTACCTACCGATAGTGAACAAGATGCTGCCCGACGGTCCCTAGAATATATGGGACTTACTCCGGGCACCCCGATGCGCGATATTAAGGTGGACACGGTTTTCATTGGATCGTGTACCAATGGGCGCATTGAAGATTTACGTACCGTAGCCCAGGTTTGGAGCGGGCGTAAAAAAGCTGAGGACGTGCGAGTATTAGTGGTTCCAGGATCTGCGCGGGTACGGCTACAAGCTGAAGCGGAAGGGCTCGATAAAATCTTCACTCGCTTTGGGGCGCTCTGGCGCAATGCCGGATGTTCTATGTGTTTAGGGATGAATCCGGACAAGCTGGGGGAGAGGGAGCGCTCTGCCTCAACCTCAAACCGGAATTTTGAGGGGCGGCAGGGTAGAAATTCTCGTACCCACCTGGTGTCGCCAGCGATTGCCGCCGCCACTGCGGTGACCGGGCATTTATCAAGTCCACGAGATTTGCCGGAAGTTATGGGCAGGAAAGAGGCGTGAGGAATGAGAAAATTTATTTCGCATACTGGTATTGCGGCACCGTTGCGCCGCTCGAATGTTGATACCGATCAGATCATTCCCGCGGTTTATTTGAAGCGGGTGACTAAGACCGGGTTTGAGGATGGGCTTTTTGCTGCTTGGCGGCAGGATCAAGACTTTGTGCTAAATCTAGCTCCTTTCAGGAAGGCCTCTATTCTGGTAGCCGGCCCAGATTTTGGTACCGGATCTAGTCGAGAACATGCAGTTTGGGCATTACGAGACTACGGATTCCGTGTAGTGTTGGCTCCCAAGTTTGCTGATATTTTCCGGGGAAATTGCGAGAAAGATGGCATGGTAGCCGGAGTTATTAACCTGGAAGACTGCCAGACGCTCTGGAAGATGTTAGAGGAAGAACCTGGCAGAACTGTAACCGTCGACCTCGAGAAACAAACGGTTACCTGTGGGGCTTTTTCGTGCAGTTTCCAAATAGATAGCTATACTCGCTGGCGCCTTATGGAGGGGCTGGATGATATTGACCTCACCTTGCGAGATGAAGACGCAATTAGTGCTTTTGAAGCAGCGCGGCCAGAATTTTTTCCCCGCACCCTACCTGCGAAACATTTGCCACCCCGTGAGGTAATTTCAGCTCGTGAGGTTTCCCTGGGAATTCCCGAGATAAAACAGGCTTAGTTTCTTTCGAGCCCGTTTTGCGCACTTACGTGGTTAAGAGTAGTCCCAGTTAATGCCGTTACCCTGCACTTTCCAGTTTGCGCTGATAGCTCTTTTGCTGAACGATCTTTCCGTGTATACATTTTCCGTTAACCGCGGTTTCGCTGTTAAACCCCTCGCCAAAAGCACAATTCCCTACCAGGTGTCTACGTGCACTCGCGCGGGCGGGTAGACTAAGAATATTGGGAAAAGCGGAAAGGGAAATAACAGGTGGAACCGGTTCTAGAAGTGCAAGGCGGACATCCGCTTACAGGCCGTATTAAGGTGCGGGGGGCAAAGAACTTTGTCCCCAAGGCGATGGTGGCGGCGCTG
>CAMYAU010000112.1 GCA_947253735.1 uncultured Varibaculum sp.
TGCTGATATGGAAGATAAATTCTCTCAGATGCAGCAGATTGTTAAAAAGTATTCTGCATAAGGCAAAAGTTTGGCTTCAGTTAAAACTTCTGGGGAAGATATATTTTTCTGAGTTTTTGTTTGTCTGCAAATCACCGGAAGAGTCCGCTGTGTCCTAATCAAAAGCTGTCGCTTAAAGAAGCATAACTAATGTTGAATATCAGGCTGGTCTTTTATAAAGTCAAGCCAACGGTAATGTTTTACTTCAAAGAAGAGGTCATCATTTTATTACTCCTGTTTCCATCCAGGGTTTTCAGATATCTGATAGCTACTTTCACGATCGGGACGCGCCTTGGGGTCTTGAACGGGATGCGGGTTATCTATAGGAGCAGTTGAAATGCTCTCATCGAAGATTAAACGTAAATCTAGCTATGGCATTTTGCATAAGTGGGTGCTGATTATCGTAGGTGTCCTTGCCGTTGTGCTAGGGGGCGGACTGGGAGTGTGGAAAGCTGTGCAACCATCATTGCGGGATACTAGCGAGGCAACGTTCTTCGAAATACAAGGGGTCTCGGTTGGTGCTGAAGAGTATCTTCAAAGTGCTCTCGCGGTTAAACACCGCGTGCAAGCCGAATGTGTAAGTAAATATGGTGCCCGCCTAGAAGATGAAGATTTTTGGGAGCGCTCATATCAGGGGCATATCCCGGCCAGGATAGCGGCTGGCTTAGCTCTAGAGAAAGTTAAGAACTGGCACTCTGCATTTGCGCTTTTCAAAGAAGCAAATTTAATTAAGGATGACTCTTTCTCTGGATTGCAGCGCAGACTGGAAATAACCAACCGGGAAAATAAACGGAAAATTGATTCCGGGCAGCCGGTATACGGCCTGCAAAGCTATGATTTATCTACTTTTATTAGTTATCAGTTTTCATCCTTGACCCAGCAGTACATCAGTAATCCTAAGAATCCTGGTATGGAAATTTCAGAAGGCGAATTACGTAGCTACTACGCCTCCCGGAATTGGGTAGACGAACAAGGGAAGCAAGCAGAATTTGAGCAAGTGCGTCCGCAAGCCATAAAAGCGTTCCGAGAAGAAAAACTGTCCCAAATGATTGCAAATGGGGTTAAAAAAATGGCGGTGCAAGGTTTCTCGATTGAACAAGCAGCAATTTTGATTCAAAAAGAATTTAATTAATAGGTTTAAAGAATAGACATAGTTTTCAAAATTGAATAGAAAATAACCATAAATCAAGAAGGGAAAGTTAATGTTGAAAGCTCTACGGCGAGCAACTATCCTGGGTTCTTCCATGGCGTTAACGGCGGGTCTTGTTTTCAGCTCCAGCAACGGCTTTGCAGCAGATGGGGGACAAAATATGGATTATGTGAAGAGAACCAGTTACTACGTATCAAGCAGTGCTGGTGATGATGAAAATCCTGGTACCAGTCAGGATAAACCGTTCAAATCTTTGGCGAAAATCAATGAAATAAAGTTAGGGCCGGGCGATAAGGTTTTGCTTAAACGTGGTGACACCTGGAACGGTCAAGCTTTACATATAAAGACGGGTTCTAGTGGGTCTAAAGATGCCCCGATCCAGATCAAGCCCTATGGTGAAGGTAGTGCTCGCCCGGTTATTAACACCAATGGGGCGGGACGCTGGAATCAGGATTATCATGCCCGCATCGAGTCTCACCGTAATAAGGCAGAGGTTTCCAGCGCTGTGTTGCTCAAAGACGTTAGTTACTTGGAAATCTCGGGGTTGGAAGTAACTAATGACCGGGAATTGAACCCTGCGGCTGACCCCAAAGCCTACAATGACGGATTGGCACTGGAACGTACCGGGGTTGCCGGGGTATCCGAGAATGCTCCCATGCGTCATATCGTAGTGTCGGATATGTTCATCCATGATATTGACGGCAATATTTATGATAAACACCTGGCTAATGGGGGCATCTATTTTATGGCTCATTATCCAGAAAGCGGCCAGCCTGCTACCGAAGCAGATAAAATTGCTCGCTTCGATGATCTACAGATTTTAAATAACCGGGTAGAGACGGTTAGCCGTTGGGGAATCGCAGCAGGGTACACCGCTTACCAAAATCTGATTGACCGTCCTCAAAATGGCCCTATCTCTGATGAGGTAATCGCCAAGTACGGTTCTAGCAAAGTGGTTATTAGCGGTAACTATATTAAGGACGCGGGTGGTGATTCCATCACGACTATGTATTGCGATCGCCCCTTAATTGAATACAACGTTTCTGATGGGGCTGCGCGGCATATGAATACCAAGGATTACCTGCATCCCCATAACGTTAATGGTCCAGTCGGTTCGGGCTGGGGGCGGGTGGCCGCCGGTATCTGGCCATGGCGCTGTAAGAATGCAATCTTCCAATATAACGAAGCATTTAATACCCGCAATGCCTTTACCGGTAACGGTGATGGACAGCCTTGGGACGCCGACTTCGGGGATGGAACTGTTTATCAATACAACTATTCCTATGCCAATACCGGCGCTACTGTTATGTTCTGTAATGATGGCTCTTTGCATAATACCTTCCGCTACAACATAGCCCATAGTGATGCTCGGGGAGCTCTAGATATACCGGAACAGAAAGATGCCCACATCTACAACAACACGTTCATTATGGCTGAAGGGTCTAGCATCGTTACTCGCGGTAATGCCCCAGCAAAGATAGAAAACAATATTTTCTATAAACCAGATGGGGTGAATAATGTCCGAGAGAACTGGAAGCCCGGAAACCAGGTTTATGACCATAACCTGTACTACAACTTCGTTACTACCCCTGAAGATGCCAATAAGCAGGTTGTAGCGAAAGGTACCAAGGTTCTAAAGAATCCGGCTGCCGTTGAGATGGCTAGTGATCATAAGGCGCGTATCCATGATGGATCTTCTGCCTCCACCGTATTTGATGGGTTTAAGCCAGTAGCGGGCTCTGTCGCTATCGGTAATGGTAAAACCATAAATGACGATAATGGTTATACGGTAGAACATGACTTCTTCGGAACAGCTATTTCTGGTATGCCCACCATTGGTGCGGTGGAAGTGCCGTTGCCAGTTCCAAACCCGGCTGCTTCTCCCTATCAAATTGATAACAAAGCGAAGACGATAACGGTGGCGATTGCCCCGGCAGGTAGTAATAAAGCTCCGCTGGTGAAGAACTTCCTCGCCGAATTAGGGTTGCCAGCTGGGGTTAAAGCCAAAGTTATGTCCGCTAACACCCAGTTGGGGATGGAGGACCCGATTAACGAGGGCGCGAAAGTCATTATCGGCGAGGGCGCGCAAGCTAGTGAATACCTTGTCAAGGTAGTTTCTGATTTTAACTGGGTACAGGACTATCGCGAGACTCCGGCCGGTAATAACTGGATGGGGGTGCAAGGGCCATATTGGTTCGCACAGAATAAACAGGATTCCACCTGGGTAAATATGACTACCTATGATAATGGTGGCTGGCATAACTGGGCATATAACCAGTATTACGGTCCTGGTCTTGATCATCCACAAGGAGCTTTGAAGGCTCCAGATCAGCGCGGAGATATTCACGGTTTGCTATCCAGTGAAACCCTCGATACAGCGATGGCTTTTAAAGCTCCGGCCACCGGAAAAGTAACTTTCCGAATCAGGGACGATGAACCGTATCTACGTCAGAACAATCACGATCCCGATGCCACAGTAACTCTGTCGCTGATGCTTAACGATAAAGTGCTTAAGCGCGTGGAGTTGAAAGTTTCCAAGCAGAAAGGCGATTTTGTTTTCAACGATCAGATTTCTTTGAAAGCTGGGGACTATTTACGGATCGCCTCCCATAATGAAGGTAGTCTGCGTGCGAACTCAGTTCATATAAGCCCCGTGATCAAATACGTGGAAACTGATTATAACCCTGCTGGTAGACCGGTTTACGATCCGAATGCACCAGTTGTGGAAAAACCAAAACTGAGTGGCAAAGATTTTTCTGTCGAATATTCTGACGTGGTACCTGAGGCAAAGAGCAAGGTAGAAAAGCCGCTTGACGCAGTGGAATACTCCTGGGGATTCCCCCATCCCAACTCCTTACAGCTGGGCGCGCAGAAAGTGCAGCTAGTAGCAGACAGGAGTGACGGTAAACGGGAAACCACTATGGTTACGATGACAGTAGTTAAGAAGAAGGTGACTGCGCCCGCGGTAACCTTCAATGATAAAGGCCGTTTCTATACCTTGCCCGATGCCCCTGGATGCCTGCAATATATGGTGAAAGTCAATGGTCAGGAAACCAAAGTAGCCAAAGCTGCAAAGGTATCAGTTTCAGATTCTGACAAGGATGTGACGGTGCAAGCTAGTGTGGCGGCTATCTGTGAAGGGTATGAGGTCGCAGAGGCAGCTGCTTCTTTCAGTCATGTGTTTAAAGCTAACAAGCAGCCTCCCACGGATAATGCTGGGCAGGTAGGAGAAAATGCTGCTAAACCTGCAGTGACGGCTCCTGTGGAATCATCTGGGCAAACAGCTAAACCTGATACGAAAGCTTCTGCCAGATCAACTCTGAAAACAGCTAAAACTGGTTCTGTAGCAGGAAATATTGCCCTACTGGGATTGGGGTTAGCGTCTATTGGTTTGTTGACCAGGTTATTACACCGTCGGACAAGCTGAATCTCAAAATAACAGCATGAGGGGAGGGGATGGCTCAATAGCTACTGAGTCAGACCCTCCCCTCATGCTGTCTTAATAGAACTGCCACGAGTACTGCTCAATGTGAGGGCTTTCTCTCTAATCGTCGGATGCGGGCAAAATTGTCT
>CAMYAU010000113.1 GCA_947253735.1 uncultured Varibaculum sp.
ACAAGGAGGCGGACAAGTGAGCGAAAACGGAAAGTCTGAGATCCGCCGGGTTCCGTTGACCCCGATCGTCACTAAACAGTATCGGGAACCAGAAAGCTGGACCCTAAAGGCCTACCAGAAAACTGGTGGGTATTCTGGGCTGGAAAAAGCCAAGCAAATGGAACCAGCGCAAATTCTAGATGCGGTTAAGCAAGCAGGGGTGCGCGGACGTGGTGGTGCTGGTTTCGGCACCGGTCTGAAATGGTCGTTTCTGCCGCCCGATGACGGCGGTCCGCGTTACCTGACCGTTAACTGTGACGAATCCGAGCCGGGGACCTGCAAAGATATCCCGATGATTTTGGCTAACCCACATGCGGTAATCGAAGGGGTGGCGATCACCTGTTTGGCTATCGGTTGCGATCATGCTTTTATCTATATCCGCGGCGAAGTCGTGCATGCCTATAACCGCCTGTTAGTAGCCATTAAAGAGGCCGAAGATGCCGGGCTGCTGGGAGATCTAAAATTGATAGCTCACGCTGGAGCCGGTGCCTATATTTGTGGGGAAGAGACCGCGCTTTTGGATTCTTTGGAAGGCAAGCGGGGTCACCCCCGTCTGAAGCCGCCCTTCCCGGCGGTCAAGGGGCTCTATGCTCGGCCTACCGTCATCAATAACGCTGAAACCATTGCTCAAGTATCCACGGTGTTCCGTAATTCCGTGGAATGGTATGCCTCGATGGGGCAAGATAAATCTCTAGGTTACGGTATGTTTAACCTGTCGGGTCATGTCAAACACCCCGGTCTTTACGAGGCACCGTTTGGGATAACCATGCGGGAACTGTTGGAGTATTCGGGTGGGATTCGTGAGGGCCATACCCTAAAGTTCTATACTCCGGGTGGCTCTTCAACTCCGTTATTTACCGCAGATGACCTGGATGTTCCCCTAACTTACGAGGATGTAGCTGCAGCAGGATCCATGTTGGCTACCCGCGCCCTACAGGTATTCGATGAAACTACCTCCGTAGTGCGGGTGATTAGTCGTTGGACCGACTTCTACCAGCACGAATCATGTGGTAAATGCACCCCCTGCCGCGAGGGTACCTATTGGATGAAGCAAATACTGCATCGCTTAGAGGCCGGCAAAGGTCAAGAGGGAGATGTAGACCTGCTCTACGATATTGCCGGCAATATCGCCGGACGCAGCTTCTGCGCCCTCGGCGATGCGGCAGCTACCCCGGTGCGCAGCGGAATCGACAAGTTCCGCGAAGAGTTCGAGGCCGGGTACACGACTCCCTGGTGGGAGGCGTTCCCGCCCGCTGCCTCGGAGGTTTTTAATAAAGGAGGCGCCCTGTGAGTGAGCAAGTCCAAATCAATATTGACGGCCAGGACATTGAGGTCGCTAAGGGTACACTGCTAATCCGGGCAGCTGAGAAACTAGGAATTCATATTCCGCGCTTTTGCGACCACCCGCTGCTGGATCCGGCAGGAGCCTGCCGGCAGTGCCTGGTAGAGGTAGCGATGCCGGGCCGCGACGGCGTGGTTCGTCCTATGCCCAAGCCCCAGCCGGCCTGCACTATGACCGCGATGGCCGGGATGGAAATAAAAACTGCCGCTACCTCGGAAGTAGCAGAGAAAGCCCAACACGGCATTACCGAATTCCTGTTGATTAACCACCCCTTGGATTGCCCGATTTGCGATAAGGGTGGGGAATGCCCGCTGCAAAATCAGGCAATGAGTCACGGTACTTTGCATACTCGTTTTAGTGATGAAAAGCGCTTGTGGCCCAAGCCGGTGGAACTAACCAGCCAAATTTTGATTGACCGGGAACGCTGCGTGCTCTGTCAGCGGTGTGTACGGTTCGCTAACCAGATTGCAGGTGACTCTTTTATCGCCTTGCAAGGACGCGGCGGCGGTTCTTCTCCGCGTGACGACCACTATTTCATGGGCGAAAACGTAGGTGCCTTTGACCAAGAAATCTTAGGGATTTCCGATTCTGACGGCTCTAAGCCGACCCTGCGTCTCGATCCCGATGCTCCGGCGCTTTCGGATTCCCACGGTAAACCGGCACCGCTTTCTTCTCCGGCTGCCGTTGGCGCCGGTATTGACGAAAAAGACCAGGCCGGGAGGCTGTTTAGCTCCTACTTCTCCGGGAACATTATTCAGATTTGCCCGGTAGGCGCGCTAACCTCGAAGCGTTACCGCTTCAGGGCGCGCCCCTTCGATTTGGTTTCTACCCGTGGGGTCACTGAACAGGATGCTTCCGGTTCGGCTTTGCGCACCGATATTCGCCGCGGGGTGGTTACCCGGCGGATGGCGCAAAAAGATTTAGAGGTAAACGAAGAATGGATCACCGATAAGGATCGTTTCGGTTATCAGTGGCAGTTCCAGCCCTCGCGGATTAAGACTCCGCTAGTGCGCGAGGATGGCAAACTGGTTCCTACCTCCTGGTCGGATGCCTTTGATCGTGCCGCCAAAGGTCTGGCAGCAGCAGGTAAAGGAAAAGTTGGTTTCCTACCTGGTGGCAGGCTAACTTTTGAAGATGCTTACACCTGGTCTAAGTTTGCTCGCGTTGTCTGCGGGACTAATGATATTGATCAGCGTACCCGCGCGGCTGGCCGGGAGGAAGAAACTTTCTTAGGCGCCTATTTCGCTGGTGCCGGAATGCCGGTGACCTACTCTGACCTCGAAAAAGCTGGTCAAGTGCTCTTGGTTGGTTTTGAACCTGAGGACGAATGCGGCGCGGTGTTCCTACGTCTGCGAAAAGGGGTACGTTCTGGAAACGTAAAGGTGGCCACGGTGGCTCCTTTCGCCTCGCCCTCTTCGCTAAAGACTGCAGCAACAGTGTTGGCGGCGGCTCCGGGAACTGAGCCGGAAGTAGTCGCTAATGTTAAAGCTGAGGCCGAAGGGGATTTCGGCGCTGTCTTTGCGGGACTTAAAGGTGCGGACGCGGTAATTATCGTCGGTGAACGTGCTGGTACGGTACCGGGGCTGCTCAGTGCAGTTAATGATTTAGCCGCTCGCTGTGGAGCCCGCTTGGCATGGATTCCGCGTCGCAGCGGCGAACGCGGGGGAGTAGAAGCCGGCCTGCTGCCGGGGCTGCTGCCCTTCGGACGTGATGCCCGTGACGCGGAAGCCCGCAGTGATCTTGCGGCGGCCTGGAATGCGCAACTGCCTGATACGCCTGGACGTGACACGCATAAAATTCTGGAGGGCGCCTGCTCTGGGGAACTTTCCGCTCTGGTGCTCGGAGGTCTAGACCTGCGTGACTTGCCAGACCAAGAGCTAACCCGTAAAGCCCTAGATGCGGCCTCCTTCGTAATCTCCCTAGAGGTCAACCTGACGCCGGCGGCACAGGCAGCCGATGTGGTGTTCCCAGTAGCACCGGTTTCGGAGAAGCCCGGCACCTTTATTAACTGGGAAGGACGCTTACGTCCCTTTGGACAAGCCCTGGTTTCCCAAGATATGCCCGATTGGGAAGTACTAAATAAACTTTCCGAAGTAATGGGGTATGAACTGGGGATTGACTCATTAAAGTCGCTTTATGCGGAAGCTAATGAGCTTCTCGAATGGGATGGTAAGCGCCTGGCTTTTGAGCCGTCTGCCCCAGCGGAACTGTTGGCTCCCGGAAGTGATCAGGTAGTGCTCACCTGCCATAAAACTCTGATTGATGAGGGTCTTTTACAGGTTGGAGCCCCGGATATGCAAGCGTCTGGACGGGCCTCCTTTGCGCGCATTAGCCCGGAAACTGCGAAGGAGTTTGGCATCGTATCCGGTTGCACGGTAAACCTGAAAACCGGTCGGGGAAGTATCCAGCTTCCCGTAGTACTAACCAATATGCCACAGCGCGTGGTTTGGGTTCCCGAATGTTCAACCCGCTCTCACGTGCATGAATCTTTGGGGGTTGCCAGTGGTGCCCTCGTCCAGTTGGAGCCCAAAACGGAGGTGCAGCAGTGAATACCGCAATCCTGCTAAACGCAGAAGTTACCGGCGCCGCTGATTTCAGTAATGACACCTGGTGGATAACCCTGATAAAGGCGTTATTTATTGTTGTCTGGCTGATTGTTAGCGTGATTATGGCCCTCTGGGTGGAACGGCGTGGCCTGGGGCGGATTCAGACCCGGCCGGGACCGAATGTACACGGTCCACTTGGCCTTTTCCAGGCACTAGCTGATGCCATTAAGCTCCTGACCAAAGAAGACATTTTCAAACGCCACGTAGACAAGGTGCTGTATCTGTTAGCCCCAGTCATCACTGCCGCTTGTGCCTTCTGTGTCTACGCGGTGATTCCTTTCGGCCCCAACCTGAATATTGGTAGTTTTTCCACTCCCTTGCAGCTGACTGACTCTAATGTGGCAGTGCTCTACATGTTGGGGGTTGCGGGCTTGGGTGTTTACGGCATTATCTTAGGCGGTTGGGCATCCAACGGTCACCTGCCGCTTTATGGTGCTACTCGCTCCGCCGCGCAGGTAATCAGCTACGAACTGGCGATGGGAATGTCTCTGGTATCCGTATTCGTAGTGTCTGGCTCCATGAAAACCTCGGAGATTGTGGCCGCGCAAAGCCCTATGTGGTGGTGCGTCGCCCTCTTCCCGGCTTTCGTAATCTACGTAATCTCGATGATGGGGGAAGTCAACCGGTTACCCTTCGACCTGCCCGAATGTGAGGGTGAGATCGTGGCTGGCCATATGACCGAATATTCCTCGATGAAATTTGCCTGGTTCTACCTGGCGGAAT
>CAMYAU010000114.1 GCA_947253735.1 uncultured Varibaculum sp.
TGAACTGGGTGCACTGGTGGAACAATGAGCGCCTACACGAAGCGCTCGGATACCTCACTCCAGCCGACATCATCGATATGTATAATCAAACTCGGGTCAGCGAGCTGACCCCCGTATAAGAAGCGGAACAAAACCCAGGACGCTTCAGAGTGACTCACGACGCGCAATAAAGAGGCTAGTACGCCATGAAAAAATCAGATGAAGTCATATTCCTATCCCTAATTACCCGAGAATAATAAAAATAGGATGTTTAGGGTTTGGTAGTGAATTATTCGTTTATTTTATGGGATTCACGCAGTTAGGAATACGGCTCTCACAAACACATTTTTGCGTTAGAACTGCAACTTCTTGAGAAAACTTCTGGTATTGCCGGCTGGCATCGGAGTATTCTCTCCAGGTGTCAATAGCATTTTGTGACCATGAGCGGTAGCAATCTGATGACAGATTGAATACCTTTTCTAATGCGTTGGCAAACTCATCGGGGCTGATATCTACTGGTACAATCATCCCATTTTCACCATCATGAACAATTTCGGAGGTTCCACCGGCATTAGTAGCTACCACGGGTATGCCGGCTGCTTGTGCTTCCATGATAGAAACTGGCACACCCTCGCCATTAGAGGCATTGACAAATGTTGTAACGGGAGTAGCTTGGTATATTTCCCTTACCTTGGAATTGGGGACGTAACCAAGCAGCTCGACCTCTGATTTTTTGATCCTAGACTCAGCGTATCGCCTAGTTTTTTCGAGTAACTTTGCATTTGACTCACCTATATGAAGCCATCGAACGCTAATCCCTCTTTTTTCTAGGGCTGCTATGGTGTCAATAATCAGCGGGACGCGTTTGTAATCTGCCATGTGTGAGCAACTGACCAATACTGGGGTACCATCTGGTTTTTGGCGTATTTCTCCGCTTTTTGCCAGAACTCCTAACCTCCGTACCTGTACTTTCTTTCGGTACTCCGGGTAACGCTCAGTAATAAATTTAGCGGCGTAGTTAGAAATAGGAAACACGCGATCAACGACCTTCAACAAATAGGGGCGGCAAGGAATATATCCATACGGGGTATCATCTTCGTCAATGTCGTAAGCATGACCGCGACTGATAATAAAGCTAGGAATAGATTTTAACGGGCCTCGCTGCAGCTGCCGCGCAACAGATACGCCGGTGTAAAACCAATACGAATAGAGTACAACGCTGTCGTATTTACTGAAATCAAACCGCTTAAGCTGCGGTAAAATCCGGTGATAAACATCGTAACTGTTAGAAGCGAATACCAAATCTATTAACACGCGAATAGGGTGGCTGAATTGAAACCAATTAACCATCCGCTCACTGGAAAATAGAATTCTAGGCAGGTGCTTGATAATCCGCAACATTTTGTTGTTGACATGACGTTTGGCGGGTAAAATGGACACAGTGTTTTTTGGCAGTGCGCGAGTCTTTTTTGCCCCTTCTTCCAAGCGCACTGGGATGACTAGAATATCGGAGACTGCTCTGCTAAGGAAAGGTAATTCTTGTTCAAAGAATTCTTCCCCGGTCTCATAAGGAAATTGATCTGTTAAGACTACCGTCAATGTGCGCATTCTTTTACCTCGTTTTCCCGTCAAGACCACTCGCCGTGTATCTGGTGTGCTTCAACATAGCTTAACGGTTTAGCAGGGTTTTCACCACGGTCTCTGCTGCTTTGCCGTCTCCGTAAGGGGTCTTATCGGTGGCTTTTGCCTGAGGACGCTGGGCAGCTTTGACTAGGGTGTCTCCTGGCTCAACTAGCTGGTTCCACCCAAGTTCTACGGTCTCTACCCATTCAGTTTCAGGCCGCACCGTGGTACACATGGTACCCAGTAAGAACGCTTCTTTTTGCAGCCCCCCCGAATCTGTTACTACTCCCGCCGAATGCAGGGCAGAGGCTACCAGCTCCGGATAGGCGAGAGGTCGATGTGCAAGTAGGTTCCTGCGTCCCAGTTCAATACCGTGTTCTTTACACTTCGCCACCAGCCGCGGGTGCGCCAATATAACTGTCGGTAAATCTAGGTCAGCTAAGGAATTGAGGATCTGTTCAAGGCGGGCTTTATCATCGGTGTTATCAGGGCGGTGAATGGTGGCCAGCCGATATGCGCCCTCAGAAAAACCAAACTCTTCCATAATCGGGGAGGGCTTATCCTTAACCTGTTCCTTAACCTGTAAGACCACATCGGTCATCACGTCTCCGACGACTACGGTGCGCTCCGCTAAACCTTCGTTACGTAAATGCTCGGCTGCGACAGCAGTGGGAGCCAGTAACAGGTCAGCGGCGTGATCGGTTAATACCCGGTTGTGTTCTTCGGGCATTCGCCGATTAAACGAGCGCAGCCCAGCCTCTAAATGGGCTAACGGTAGATGTAGTTTCACAGCTGCCACCGCTGCCGCCAGGGTAGAGTTCGTGTCCCCGTAAACTAAAACCCAATCCGGTTGATATTTCTGCAAGACCGGTTCGATTGCGATCAACATTTTTCCGGTTTGCTCACCGTGGTTGCCGCTGCCTATCCCCAAATGCTCATCTGGGGAGGGGATACCCAGGTCACGGAAGAACACATCCGATAGCATCGGGTCATAATGCTGCCCGGTGTGCACGATAATGTGCTCCACCCCCTGTTTTTGCATCGCTTTTGCGATGGGGGCAAGTTTAACGAACTGAGGACGTGCACCAACTACAGACAGAATCTTCATGGGGTCATTCTATGTTTAACTGCCCCAGGAAAGAATCTAGCTTAGGTGGCAGGCTTGGTTTGCAGTAGACCTCGGTCAAAGTTCTTAGCCACATTAAATGCCATCGCCAGCATGAAGAGCAGCATAGCGGCCATGATCAAGCTCATGATAGATACGGTTTTTAGCATCGAAAGCGGGGAGAAGAATAAAATTGCTAGCGGGACCACACAATATGCAATTGCGAATAAAAGCATCCTCGCTTGAGTCTCGGTCACGATGAAGATATTAGAAATAGGGGATGTCAGAACGGTGACTAGAATCCAGGGCGTGAGGGCTCGGGCGTAGTAACCTGCCTGATCCCACTGCGGGCCGAAGAGAAAAATAAAGAGCCAGGGAGCCAGTATGAAAACTAGGGCAAAAATTGGGATGGCGAAAATAATAAGTTTCTTAGTTACATTTTTTACCAATGGCAGCATTTCTCCGGATCTCACTACCGACATTCGCTGATAAAACACCTGCGTCACCGAGGCAGTGATAAAACCCATCGGGACTAGCAAAATCGTCTGTGCCCTGCTGAACTGACCTAAGAGTCCGGCTCCCGAGAAGCCTACTATCAGGTTCATTCCGTTATTACGTAAAGCATCGACCATTACATTGGGGCCGTTTAGGAGCGGCATTTTTCGATAGCGAACCGCTAGACTGCGCATAGAGGGTACATCTTCTGATGGATCAAAGCTTAGTTCTTTGCGGGTTTTCCAGAGCAAGATAAATAGAGAGAGCGCTTGGCCAGTTATTGTCCCAAGGAATAGTCCCACCACCGAAGGGAAAAAGAAAAAGAATCCTAGTTGCAGCACAGCCACCCCTGTAGTTTGGATGACCCGGTTTTGGGCTATTAATTTGTAGTTAGTTTTGCGGGTAAGCCAGAACTGAACGTTTGCCAATTCCGCGTTTTCGTATATAGAAATTCCGGCAAAAAATAGGCAAATAGTTAAAGGCTGGGAGTGGTAGGCTCTACCGATCCAGCCCGAGCCGGCGATGCACAGCAGTGAGGTAAGAATGGAGATGATGAAAATACATCTGCGAGCCAGACGTCGGATTTGCTTTGCTACTTCATCTGACTTAGGTAGAACGATAGCCAGGTCGTAACGTAAGGCAGCAAAGGCCGCCGCAAAGCTAGTGATTGCGGTAAATATAGCGAAGTGCCCAAAATCATCGGGGGTGTATAAACGAGCCAGGGGTATAGAGAGTGCGATCCCTACCGCCTGAGCTAAGGCGGTTCCAGTGACCAGAGTCAGTACTTGGCCAATGAATTTGCTTCTCCGCAGGGGACCGAGGATTGCCTCTAGTAATCTACGCAAGATGATTCATCCACCGTGAAAGATACGTTGCTCCTAAATCTTTATGGCAGATTCTAGAATTTCTTCCACGACTTTCAGGGCTTGCAGGGCTTCCGACATAGAGACATGCTCGTTGCCTTTGCCCAAAATAGCGTCGCGGAAGTGTTCGTGCTCTACCCGTAGCGGTTCCCGCTTGGCTAGCTCGTAGCGGGTTACTTCTCCTTCGGAAACTCCCCGGAAGTTAGCAACCTGGGTCCATTCCACCGGAATTGATCCGTTGCGGTAGAAGGTGAGGTCGCCCATCATAGTGTCGGCTACTAGGGCTCCCTTTTCACCGATTACTATGGTCTTGCGATCTTTGAAGGGGCAAAGCCAGTTCACCAGGTTGTTTACTAGCACCCCGTTTTCTAGTTTGCCGATTACATTGACCATGTCTTCATTTTCGCGGCCAGACCGATAAGCGGTTACCGCCGAAATGGACGCATAGTTTGATCCGGCTACCCAAGCAGTTAAATCCACATCGTGGGTAGCTAAATCTTTGACTACCCCCACGTCCGAGATTCGTGCCGGGAACGGAGACTGGCGGCGGGTAGAAATCTGGTAAACCTCACCCAGCTGTCCCGCAGAGATCCGTTTCTTCATTTCCAGGAGGGCGGGGTTACAGCGCTCCACATACC
>CAMYAU010000115.1 GCA_947253735.1 uncultured Varibaculum sp.
GCCGAGTGCCTCAAAGTCCTGTCGCACGGTGGTAAGGGGAGGATTGAATTGGGGTGCGAACTCATGATCGTCAAATCCGACGATGCTAATGTCTTGGGGAATGTTCAGTCCCCGTTCTTTCAGTGCGCGTATCAGCCCAATGGCCATTAGGTCGGATGCTACGAAGACTGCGGTGGGGCGGGGATTTAGGTCAGCGATACGGCATCCAGCCTGGTAACCGCTTTCTCCCGACCAGTCGCCGACGAGGGCTTCAGCTACGGGTAGATTGTGGGCCAGCAGGGAATCTTTCCAAGCTTTGAGACGTACCTGTCCTTCGAGCCATTCCTGGTCGCCCGCCACATGGGCGATGCTCTGGTGGCCTAGGCTAATCAGATGTTCCACGGCTTGCCGGGATCCCTCATATTGATCCTCGGAGACGACGATAGCATGCGGAAGAGGGGCAAGGTCGGCAGCGAGGACCACAATGGGTATTCCGCTGGCCCATCCCGTGCTCTCGATGGAAGCCAAGGCAAGTTCAGCTTCTTGCGTTAGGGGAGCGATGACAATGAGGCCGTCCACGTAGGCATCACGGAAGGTATCAAGGGTGGAGTGGAGCGATCCGAAGGAGTCCCGGTCGTTTACAGAAAGAATGACATTTTTCCTGGCTTCCCTGGCTGCAATCTCGATGCCTCGTAGAGCTCCCATGGGGCCGTAGCGCCAGGAGGAGTCGGTAACCACTCCGATGCTGCCGGGCTGTTCGGTTTTTAGAGCTACGGCGGCACCATTGCGCCGATATCCGGTTTCAGCGATAGCGGCTAGCACCCGCTCACGAGTCGCGGGATGTACTGCGTCTTTATCATTAACAACGCGCGAGACGGTCTGATAAGAGCAGCCGGCTAGCCGGGCAACATCGCGCATACTGGGGCGACGGTTGATAGATGCGGGAGACATACAAGTAACTTTACTACATGGTAGTGGTTCCCATTTGGATTAATGCCCGAATTTGGGGATATTTTCCCTCGTTATCTCGGCTTGGGTTGAGCGAGGAGGCGGACTTCTTGTCTGCTCAAATCTCAATCCTGCTTCCGGAAAATACCAGGATGTAGAACCTGGTGTTTTAACCTAGAGATGGCACTAGGCGTCACCTTTGAAGGTGGCAGGCGAAGACAATATGGAACGGACGGTTTCTATGGGCCAATCTGTAGGCGAAACCCCAGCTAATCCGGCAGCACCAATACCGGAAGAAGAGCCGCAAAGCGCGAAAGTAAACTTCCCGGTTTTCCTGGGATCATCCGCGGGTATCCTCGCGATCGCGCTATGGGCCCTTTGTTCTCCCAATAGCGCCGCCGATGTGTTGGGGGTAGCGGTTACGGCTATCTCCAAATGGTTTGGTTGGTTCTATATTGTACTGGCTGCCATCATCTTGGTTTTTGTGTTTTTCCTAGGATTTTCTCGTTACGGGGAAACCCGCCTAGGCCCGCCCAACTCGCGACCCGAATTTTCCACCTTTTCCTGGGCATCTATGCTTTTTGCCGCCGGTATCGGTACCGATATCCTGTTTTTCTCGGTAGCCGGTCCGGTAAGTCAATATATGCAGCCTCCCGTAGGGAAAGGGGAAACCATCCAGGTTGCCCGGGAGGCCACAGTCTGGACTCTTTTCCACTACGGCATCACCGGATGGGGCATGTATGCCTTAATGGGAATGGCTTTAGGTTATTTCGCCTATCGCCGGAAAAAACCACTTTCCGTACGCTCCGCTCTCTACCCGATTTTTGGGGATAAACTTGACGGTCCCCTTGGTCATATCGTGGATGGAGCCGCCATCCTAGGGACCATTTTCGGGGTGGCCACTACCTTGGGGATTGGAGTGGTACAGCTAAATGTGGGACTTGAAATTCTTTTCGGGATTGACCAGGGAATCCCCGCGCAGGTGGGGTTGGTAATTTTAGCGGTAGTCATGGCTACCATTTCCGCCACTACCGGAATCCATAAGGGAATCCGTTTCCTTAGCCAACTAAACGTATTACTAGCTTTATTCCTGGCAGGATGGGTTTTCGTTACTGGCAGAACAGATTTTCTGCTAAACGCCATCGTGATGAATATCGGAGACTTCGTCTGGTCATTCCCGCGCCGCGCCCTCGAAACCTTCGCCTACAATGATGTCAGCGCCTGGATGTCCGCCTGGACCCTGTTCTTTTGGGCTTGGTGGGTAGCCTGGGCCTCCTTCGTGGGAATGTTCCTGGCCAGGATTTCTAGAGGACGCACCCTACGAGAATTCGTAGTAGGAACCATGCTTATCCCCTTCTCCTATGTCCTGATGTGGGTAGCCATCTTTGGTAACGCAGCCATCGACCTGATTCGTAGCGGAGATAAATCCTTTGCGCAGGCCACTCTAAAAACCCCGGAAATGGGCTTTTATCTGCTCTTGCAACAGTGCCCGGCAGCGGTATTTATTATGGGACTAGCCACCTTCGTAGGGTTGCTCTTTTATGTAACCTCCGCAGATTCGGGCGCCCTCATTATGGCGAATCTGTCCTCATTTTTACCAACGGTACGTTCTGATGCCCCCGGTTGGCTGCGGATTTTCTGGGCGGGGGTAACCGGGCTATTAACTATCGGAATGCTGATAGTAGGGGGGATTCCAGCGCTACAAAACGCCACCATCATCATGGGATTGCCATTCTCGCTGGTGATGATCTTAGTGATGATTGGTCTGGCCAGAGCGTTAAAGCAAGATCGGCGTGCTCGACAGTTGCGCGCCCACTCGGCTCGCAATATTTTGGCGGGAACCGGCTCGATTGCCGGTCGGCTAGAAACTAATTGGCGCGAACGCCTCGCTAAAACTTTCGGGCAGGTAACCCCCGTGGAAGCCCAAGACTACCTGGATAAAGTGGCTGAACCGGCGCTGCGGGCCTTTGCGCAGCAACTAAATGAACATGGAATTCCCGCCGAGGTCGTTCGCGGCGATAGCGATTCCCTCGAACAGGTAGATCTACAAACCCGGATCTATGATCGGCTAAAACTAACTGCCTTTAAGGGGCCAGACCAGTTTGTTTACCGAATTTTAGCGGTAGATACCTCCGGTACTATCTATGCAGGCTCTGCCCCCACGACTCCCCGTTCGACTCGCCTAGAAGTACATTTGCCCGATAACGATCAAGATTATGACGTTATGGGCTATTCGCGCAGCGCTATTATTCACGATGCTTTCGATCATTTTGACCGGTATCAGGATTATTGGCGGATTAATGATGCTTAAAGCAGATGCGGAAGGGCCGAGGCTTTAGCGTTTGGTATTGGGTAAGGGACTTTTCCGGTAAACTGCAAGAGTAGACAGGATTTTCAGGCGCTATTGTTACCTCAATACGCAATAACGCTCGCGGATCGGGCGACCCGTTAACTAGGCTCAAAGTTGACGCCATCGCCAATAGGTTAGAGAGGAAAAATAGATGACTATCCCGGTGCCCCTGTACAGATTACCCGAGGCTATGGCCTGTTTTAATTCGGCTTCTTTGATTACTTTGCCCTATGGTGCGCACGTAAAAGTACATACTGTGGATCCGATATTAGAGGACGGGCGATTGGTGATCAGGAACGCGCGGGACTCAGCCTTACGTAACGGAGCCGCCAACCCGAATGTTACTTTGATCTGGCAAAGCCCCTATCCGCATGGCTGGAGCCTAATAGTAGATGGACAGGCCTGGGCAAACGGACCTGATTTAATGATTGAGTACGAGACGGGGATCCTGCATCGTCCCGGTTACCACAATGACGGACCCCAATGGGTTTGGCAAGACGGGGAACGACCCGCTCAGTAGCGACCTTGTAACGGTTTACTAGGCGGATTTTACCGGCTGGAACGAACGTAACCGCAGACTATTACCCACTACGAATGCCGAGGAGCAAGCCATTGCGGCTCCGGCAAGCATCGGGTTAAGTAACCCTAGGGCGGCCAGTGGTATGGCCGCCACGTTATAGGCGAATGCCCAAAACAGGTTACCTTTAATAGTTTTCAGGGTGCGTCGGGAAAGCCGAATCGCATCCACCGCGGCCAGCAAATCTGGGCGCATCAAAGTGATATCGGCCGCTTGCATCGCCACATCGGTTCCACTGCCCATTGCGATCCCTAAATCTGCCTGAGCGAGGGCGGCCGCATCATTGACCCCATCACCAATCATCGCCACGGTGGAGCCCCGCCCTTGTTTACGGAAAACTGCTACCACCTTATCTTCTGGCTTTACCTCGGCGATTACCTCAGAAATTCCTACTTGCTGTCCTACTTGGCGTGCCACGCTTTCTGTGTCCCCCGTAAGCAACACCGGGGTTAGCCCTAATTCTTTGAAGAGGGCGATCGCCTGGGCACTGGTTTCTTTTACCTGGTCGGCAACCCCCAGTATTCCTTTCACCTGGCCATTTATTGCTACCAACACCATAGTTTCACCGCGTCCAGTGTGTTCAGTGATCATTGCCTCGATCGTGGGCGAAATTACGGCGCCCTCCTCACTAATAAACTTGCGGTTCCCGGCCAGAACTAGCTGTCCATCAATAGTGCCGCGTACCCCGCCTCCCGGATAGCTTTGAAAATCTGCTGGTACCTTATCGCTGGTGAGCTCGATTCCTTTAGCGGTTGCTGCCCGGGTAATCGCCCCGGCAATGGGATGTTCACTGCCGC
>CAMYAU010000116.1 GCA_947253735.1 uncultured Varibaculum sp.
ATCACGTCAATACCGATATTACAAGCCGCCTGATAATCGTCCGCGCGATCCCCCACCATTACTACTCGCCCAAGTTGACCAGACAAAGATAACTGCTGGAGGGCGTAGCGAATTACTCCCTCTTTTCCCCGCCTCAGCTGCGGATTAACCACATCAGCAGGATTCTCAGCGCTAGTTCCCACTTTTTCTTGGGTTCCCGCAACACAATCTAAATAGGGACTAATCCCAGTAGCCACCGCAATATCGCGTACCATTCCTTCTAACTTCGAGGAAGCAACGGCGGTTCTTATCCCCTCCTCGCGCAAACGCTGCAGCAGTTTTTCTATCCCCTTAAATAAGGGCACCTGGGTCATCCGGGGGCGATAATAACGCCGGTAGACTTCCACAGCCTCGTCTAATAGCTCTTCGGGTAAATCTAGATACTGTTTAAACCCAATACGTAGCGGTGGCCCCACGAAGCGATTAAGCTGTTGGGGGCTTTGTTCGGTCAAGTGATAGTGGTAAATGACTTCCGCGACTGCCTTAGTAATCAGGGGAACCGAATCGGTCAGAGTACCGTCCATGTCGAAAATCACGGTGTCAAAATAGCGCTTCCCCATAATAATCCCGTTTCCGCTCGCTAGCTTTCCTTTTCTTTAGGACACCGGGTCCCATCCTTATTGTAGGCAGCTTTATGACTAGAACATTCCCTGCGCTTTAGCCGCCCACTTTTTTGCTTCGCTTTTTCCACCAGGTCCAAGATGTGCTAATCTCTCTGTTGTCCTCGAGCGCGGGTGGCGGAATCGGTAGACGCGCTAGCTTGAGGTGCTAGTGGCCAACTTAACGGCCGTGAGGGTTCAAGTCCCTTCCCGCGCACCAGCTGTTTGATTTTTCTGTTTTACTGGCTAGTTTGAATTTCCCTCTCCGTATCTTTACTCCCGTGCCAGTCTCATCCACTGCTATCAGCCTGGTAACAATCTGACCCCACCCCGAGCGGGCTCTAATTCTTCCCCTCCCGGTGTCTCCTCTCTGCGCCTCCCTAAACAGCAAATCCGATTTTCTGCCAAAAAAATTTTATTTTTTCCGCATTCTCATAAACGCAAGCGCCCCCTTACGTATATGTAGAAACCAGTCATATAGGATTTCCAATCCCTCGAAACTTTTTTTATCAAAGGCGAAGATATTAGCGGATTATCTACTCATTTACGGAGAAATAAAATCTAAATATCTATTCCCAAATTTTTAGATTTCCCGACTTACAATGAGTCAGAGTTCACCAACGCGGGTGGAGTGGTCAGATTCGACAAGGAGTTAATGATGCTAGTGGAACAACCGGCGAGTACCCGTCCTTCTCGACGTACCTTCTTAAAGTGGTCGGCTATAGCTGGCAGCACTACCGGACTGGTAGCTTGTTCTACCCCCTCGCCCTACTCCCCCGACAAGAACGGAAAGCTAGTTGCCAACGGCACCGGGCGTACCGATGTAGATAAAACCGTCTGGTCAGCTTGCACCGTTAACTGCGGTTCTCGTTGCCCGGTACGTCTGCAGGTAAAAGAGGGCCGCGTGGTACGGGTATTGCCTGATAACACCGGTAACGATGAGCTAGGCAGCCAGCAGGTGCGCGCCTGCCCGCGTGGACGCTCTATTCGCCACCGGATATACAATCCCGATCGCTTAAAGAAACCCATGAAGCGCAAACCCGGAACCAAACGCGGCGAGGGACAATGGGTGGAGATCTCCTGGGATCAAGCCCTTGATGAAATCGCCGAAAAAATGAAAGCACTGAAATCCAAGTATGGAAATGAGTGCTTCTATATCCAATACGGCACCGGGGTACTCGGTTCATCTATGGCTTGTTCCTGGCCGCCCGAAGCCAGCCCTATGGCCCGGATGCTTTCCCTGTACGGGGGCTACCTGGATCATTACTCCGACTATTCCACTACCAACATTACCCAAGCTTACCCCTACTTTTATGGCGACTGGGTTGCCGGAAACAGCTTCGATGATGCCGCTAACTCCAAGCTGCAGGTAATGTTTGGCAACAACCCCTTGGAGACCCGGATGTCTGGCGGGGGACAAACTTTCGTTACCCAGGCTACGAAACGTAAATCCGGGGTCAAAACCATCATTATTGACCCTCGCTACTCAGAAACCTCAGTAGCCCTCGGAGACGAGTGGGTGGCACTGCGTCCAGGTACCGATGCTGCCCTAGTCGCGGGCATGATCTACGTTATGATCGAGGAAAACCTGCACGATCAGGTCTTCTTAGATAAATACTGTATTGGTTTCGATGAGGATCATATGCCCGAGGGCGCACCCAAGGACGCCTCCTATCTATCGTATTTGCAGGGCAAAGGAAAAGATAAAACCGTCAAAACCCCGGAGTGGGCCGCCCGGATTACCGGGGTACCCGCCTCAGATATTCGCCGTCTAGCCCGCGAGATTGCTTCAGCTAAACCCTGTACTATCACCCAAGGTTGGGGACCGCAGCGGCACGCTAACGGGGAAAGTATTTCCCGAGCCATTTTCTTGCTTGCTTGCGTAACCGGGAATATTGGGATTAAAGGCGGCGGTACCGGTGGACGCGAGGGTGGACAGGCGCTACCCATCACCCGAACTTTCAACACGGAAGTGGCCAACCCCTCTGAAAAAATTATCTCCGTTTTCAGCTGGCTGGATGCTATTGACCATGGACCCAAGATGGATACTTTCAACGCTGGGGTGGGGGTCAAACCAGAACCGGGAGTCCGCGCCTTGAAAGTGCCGGTAGATGACTATGGTAATCCCACTAACACCAAGTTGGAGGTTCCGATTAAAGCGGTCTTCAACTATGGATCGAACTCGCTGGTAAACCAGACCGGAGACAACAATAAGTCGGTGGAGATTTTGCAGGATGACACCAAATGCGAACTGATTGTTACCTGTGACATTATGCATACGGTCAGTGCTAGGTATTCAGATTATCTGTTGCCCGGTACTTCCACTTCGGAGGAATCTGACTATCACAGCGGAGAAAACGCCACCCCGATGGCCTATGGAATTGTTTCCGAACAAGCCATTAAACCACTTTACGAATGCAAATCAATTTTTGATATTTGCACCGAGCTGGCCGATCGCCTCGGGGTAAAAAACAAATTCACCGGGGGTAAAACCCGAGAAGAATGGCTGAAAGAAATCGTGGAGACCGGTCGCGAGGAAGACCCCACCCTCCCCACCTACGAAGAGTGGAAGAAAGTAGGGATCGTCCGCCGCAACATGGGATCTAGTATTCCCTTAGAAGATTTCCGGAAAGACCCGCAGGCAAATCCGCTCAGTACTCCCAGCGGCAAAATCGAGATTTACTCGCAACGCCTAGAAAATATGGCTAAGAAGTGGACCTTTGGAGATTTCCGTCCTCGTCTAGATGGAGACGAAATCTGCCCCATCCCCGCTCACCTTGCCACTTGGGAAGGGCCCGAGGATGCAGCGAACAACCAGAAGTACCCACTGCAGGTAATCGGCCACCACTTTAAAGCCCGCACTCACTCCAGCTACGGGAATGTGGATTGGCTGAAAGAAGCCCACATTCAAACCGTTTGGATTAACCCCAAAGATGCCGAGGAACGCGGGATTAAGAATGATGACCTGGTATTCGTCTATAACGAGCGGGGCACTTTACGCCTGCCTGCCAAAGTAACTACTAGGATTGTTCCCGGGACAGTTTCGGTTCCTCAGGGCGCCTGGTATGACCCCAAACCAGCTTCGGAAGTGGCTCCCCCCGCGGGCGCTAATCCGAAGAAGCCGGTGGACGTGGCAGGTTCGGTTAATACTTTGACCTCCCTGCACCCGACTCCAATCGCCAAAGGCATGGGGGTCCATACGGTTTTGGCACAGGTGGTAAAGGCATAGCGTCCCGGGAAAATTCTAGATAAGAGGTAAAAATAATGTTTGGAATCAGCGGTAGTGAGTTTCTGGTACTTGCGGTAATTGCTGCCCTGGTTCTAGGACCGAAAAACGTAGCACAGGGTTTGGTAGGGCTACGCAGAGTCCTCACCGGTTTCCGTGGCTGGTCTGCTAAGCTCCGCCAGGAAACCTCCGGTGATTTCGCGGGACTTACCCCCGAGGATCTGGAGAACCTAAAAGTACTACGCAATCTAAACTTCTCTAGTTACAACCCGAAACAGATGATTCGCGAGACTATTCAAGAAGAAATAGAAGCCTGGGCACAGTCAGCTGCCCAATCCGGGGAGGTGTTACAAAATGCCGACTCCCTAAACGAGAAAAATCCCAAATAAAAAGCTAGATAACCTATTAAGAAAAATGAATATTTCTATTAATAGGTCCAATAAGTATAAATATTTATTTCCATAAAATTTAAGATCTTTTCGCATTACCCGCGAAATAAACCAGCATATTAGAGCATTAAGGGGCAGCGAGTGGGCTGCTACCCGTATTTACCATAGTCTTTGCAAGGAGGACGCGATGGCCGACGATGCGATTCCTACTCCCAGCAGGAACAACACCTTAACTAAGCCTTTAACTCAAAAAGGCGCTAAATATGGTTTTGTTTTTAATCAAAACCTTTGCAATGGTTGCAAGGCCTGCCAAATCGCTTGTAAAGATAAGCACG
>CAMYAU010000117.1 GCA_947253735.1 uncultured Varibaculum sp.
TTTAACGATGGTACCGATGCCAGCACTGTAACCGATGAATCTTGTGTTATTAAGACGCCTCCGCAGGCTGCTTGGGGCTGGATGAACCAGGCATACTATATGGATGATAAAGCTGACCTCGCGCAGGGACGGGTTATTAAGCGTTTCCAAAAATTCCGAGATGAATTAACTAAAGCCGGGATCGCTGACCGTTTTGATTGGCTCTATTTCGATGTGTTTTATGGAAGAGGTTGGCGCCCCCAGCGTCTGGGAGTGGAACTGCAAAAACAGGGGTGGGAAATTGCCTCGGAATGGGCCTGGGCGTTCCCGGATACTTCTTTGTGGTCCCACTGGGCAAACGACGAAAAATACGGGGGACAAGCTCAAAAAGGACTCAACTCTACCTTAATCCGTTTCGTCGAAAACACTTGGCGAGATTCTTGGAATCCTAATCCTCTACTGGGGAACGCTAATGTTGTGGAATTTGAGGGATGGACCGGACATACCGATTACGGCAAGTTTATCGATAATGTGTGGCAGCGAAACCTTCCCACAAAGTTCTTGCAGCAATCCGATATTAAAACCTATCAGCTTGGCGAAAAAGCAACTTTCACCAACGGAACCGAGGTTACATCGAAACGTACTAGTGTCGGTGGTACTGATTTGGGTACTGACCGAGAAATTACCTACGACGGTGCGACCGTGTATAAGGAAGGAAAATACCTGTTGCCCTGGAATGATGGTAAAGGGGTGGGTGCAGATAAATCTGCCGGTATCAAGCTCTATCACTACAATCCCACCGGAGGTACGAGTACCTGGAAACTACCGAATCATTTCAATAGCTCTGCTAGCTTCCATCTATATAAACTCACTGCTACTGGGCGGACAGATCAAGGAACAGTCAGCGCTAGTGGCGGTAAGGTGTCCCTGAACGCTGAGGCGGGTAGTGCCTATGTCCTTTATCCGCAAAGCGCTCCCAGCCAAGCTGACCCCAATTGGGGACAGGGTAGCAATATTAAGGATCCGGGATTCTTTTCCGGCACTCTTAGCTCTTATAAAACCAGTGGAAAAGTTAGCGTTGAAACTAGTAGCCGTGGAAACTTCCAGGCTCTTTTAGGTGAGGGCGCGTCCTCCCTATCGCAGACGATTACCTTGGCTAAGGGTGATTACTCGATGTGGGCCTGGGTAGAGGTACAACCCGGCGAAGAACGTCAAGTGGACGTGAGCGTAGGTGGTAATGGGGTTAAAGCTATTGGTAATCAAAAACTTATCGATGGGAAAGTGACCACCAGGATCACAAGATCGACTGCGCCTAATAAGACAGCTTCTGATGAAAAGTTCCAGACCCACTTCCAGCGGGTACGAGTAACTTTCCACAGCGAAGGCAATCCCGTAACTTTCCAGGTAGCAGCGACTAAAGGAGAGGCTAAAGTACGAGTAGATGATTTACGGGTAGTTAAATATAAAGCTCCAAAAGACAATGCAAAAACCGCTCAAACAATTTTCTTCGATGATTTCGAGGATGTAGATACCGGATATTGGCCTTTTGTCACCGGCGCTACTCAGGGAGGAGACGCTCGTACCCAGTTGGCGGAACGCCACTCTCCCTATTCCGACGCTGGTTGGTGGGGAAAGAATAAGCAAGGTCAAGTTGTTCCCAATGGTAAGCAAAGCGACAATGTCCTTGAAGGCAAATGGTCACTACTTGCCCATGAAGAGAATACGGGACAGATCCTGCGTACTATCCCGGCTTCAATAGCATTTGAGCCAGGCCATAAATATCGGGTTTCCTTCGCTTACCAGAGCTCTTATGCAGGTGAATATCAGTTTGCTTTGGGACGCGACTGGTTAGTTAACTCCCAGATTAGAAGCTCTGCAGTACAAACTAAAGAGATTCCCGAAGCGAAAGGAAAAGGAGCTGGAGGCAAGGGAACCCAAATTTTTTCTGCAGATTTTACTACCTCGACAGTAGGTGATTACTGGATTGGTATTAATAGGGTTGGTGGGCTTCCTGGCTCGGATTTGACTATAGACAATATCCGGGTTGAAGACCTAGGTAAAGCGGAGGTACTGCCCGGTAATGCCAATCCTGCAATCCGCTCCGCACAGACGGTATCTGAGGGACAAAGCTTTACTGTGGAAACTAATACCGAGTTCTTCGAACAGGGTATCCCCGGAAAAATTACAAATCTGAAAACTTCTCTGACAGCCCCTAAGGGATGGAAAGTAACCAAGAACAGTGAACCCAGCGGGGATAATATTATCCAAAACTGGTCGGTTAAGGCTCCGCAAGGTGCGCAGGATGGGGTATTGACCTATAAAGTCTCCTACCAGGTCGACTCAGATGGGATAACCAGGGAAGTAAGTGTAGCCAGGAAAGTGAAAGTTCTGCGCGCGGTTCGAAATGGGGAGAACTATCTATCCGATCTACCGTGGACAGATGAAGAAAATGGTTGGGGTCCAGTAGAAAGGGACCAAGAAAATGGAGAACAAGGTCGAGGTGATGGTACTCCCATCAAAGTAGGGGGTAAAAACTATCCGAAAGGTATCGGTGCTCATGCTCCCAGTAGCATTAGCTTTGATCTTGCGGGTAAATGCACCCGCATGAATGCGGTTGCTGGGGTAGATGACACTCAACGAAATGGATCGGTCAAATTTAAAGTTATCGGAGACGGTAAAGTTTTGTTCGAATCTCCTCGAGTAGTTACGAAAGCGGGGGGAGCGGACAAGATAGATCTTGATATCACCGGGGTGAAAAACCTGATCTTAAAGGTCAGCGATGGCGGTAATGGTAACGGTAATGATCATGCTGATTGGGCGGATGCAAAAGTTACTTGCCAGGTAGAAACTCCTGCGCCGCTGCCTCCAAAAATGCAAGATGTAGTGGCGGAGGCTAAGCCGGGCACGGTGGCCAAAGCTGCCGCTCCGACTTTCACGGACGAGGACGGAGATCCCGTTATCTTGCCGCAGGATGTAAAGTTTAGCTTCCGTAACCTCGCTCAAGGGCGCCGGCAGGTGCAAGCACCCAATGAGGTTAAGGCTAGTGGTGACATCTTTATCGATACTGCCAGTGGACGGGTGCTCTATCTTCCCTTACGGGCTGAAGCGGGTAAATCTGTTAAGATTCCGATTCAAGCCAGTTATCGTGAGGGAGGCAAAGCAGTAACCGTAACTGGAGCTGTAACCTTTAACGTGGCCGCAAACGAAGAAAAGCCTAAGAAGGTCATTGAGGTTACTCCCATAGCTCCCTTGGTGTCCGATCCGGGCAGCTGCGATAAGAAACCATTCGTGCAGATTCCTGTGACTTCGGGAGTGGAATATCTGCTTGATGGCAAAGGCATAGCAGCGGGCAAACATGAATACTCCTATGGAGAACAGATAACGGTTACGGCTAAACTAGCCGATTCTAAACGTTATGGTTTTGCTGCTGGGGTCAAAACCAAATGGACTTTCTTGACCACAAGTCCTCAAGGGTGTGTCCCGGCAGTTGATAATCCCGGTAAAGCTAAGCCTGGGGCAACAGATAAGCCGGTAAATCCCACCAAAGATCGGCCAGGAGCTCCGGGTGGATCTAATCGGCAGGGTACTGTGAATAACTCTGCTGGGGCTAGCGGCAGATCGGGAAATCCCACAAATGGGCAGCCGGGAGCTCCGGGTGGATCTAATCGGCAGGGTACTGTGAATAACTCTGCTGGGGCTAGCGGCAGATCGGGAAATCCCACAAATGGGCAGCCGGGAGCTCCGGGTGGATCTAATCGGCAGGGTGCGGCGAATCAGTCCGCTGGGGAAAAAGATAGGCCAGTAGCTCCCGCTACGGATGAACCTGCGGCTACAGATGGATCAGTAAATCCCTCTACAGGTGATTCTGGAACTACAGGTGAATCTCATCAGCAGGGCTCCATGAATAAGAGTACTGCGGATACAAACAGGAAACTGGGAGGCGTGGGGATATATGTTGGAGCGCTAGCTGCAATTGCGTTAGTACTAATCCCAGTGAGAGCTATTATTCGCCGTAAGCGTCTAGGTTCGTAGTACCCAACCGTTTATCCTATCTGCGTGAAAGCAGTGCCGTCGCGGCACAGTTTTCATTGTGGGGTTTCAGAAAATGAACCCACTGGGATAGATAAACATTATTGGGGTGCATCAGGATTCTTCCCGATGCACCCCAATAACTTTTTTAGCTGACACAAGAAGAAAGTAGGCGAATCTCGGTATGTTCCTGGTTTCTTCCCTCCCTAAGGGAAAATTTATATCGTGAAGTAAAGATGGTGGTTTTGTTAGCTAGCCAACATGGCACGAAATAACGCCCATTTCTATCACTATCTAGCAATGAGATGAAGCATTAAAATCTGGTATTTACGCAGGTAAATGCTATAAAATACCAAAATTTATGTGGCTTCGCTTACTTTTGGGCAATCTAGTTTGACGTTGCCCGCCCAGGGCGGTAACTTTGTATTCGTTGCCGAGCGCAGAGGCCGGCGGGAGAAAAACTTTCCCGCCGTTTATTTTTTGCGGGCAACGGGCCCTAATCAGCCGATTTGGTTGGTTTGTGGTTTGGTTGTTTGTGTTCTCGATAGTGTGTTTTTTTTGTT
>CAMYAU010000118.1 GCA_947253735.1 uncultured Varibaculum sp.
ACAACGCCTTCTTTTTTAGCCATCTATCCTTCACTAACCTTGTTCACATAGGATGGCTAGCGGGTATACTATCCCCTCTAGCCACAAACCCAATAAACAACTTTACGTTAGTTACGGGACTAACCTAAAGCCGGTAGAGGGTTAAATCGGTCACGCATCTCGCCTTTTCGTAGTCACCAGCGTGTCGCAAGTTGCAAAATGCATCCTCGCGAAGTATTTTCGCATTCCTATTAACGGAATGAGTATGCCGGAGGCTAATCTCAGCAATTACTGTCTAAAGGGCGACTGGTTTTACCCCGAAGGGAGCCAACGCGGCTTCCCCAAAATCAGGCTGGTTGAGAACGCAAATCCCTTCCTCTAGTACGGCCACTTGGGCCTCCCAGTGACAGGCGAGCGCATGATCTACAGTCTTCACCGTCCAGTCATCGGCCAGGGTAACTACTTGATTCGAGCCGCGAGTCAAAATCGGTTCCACGCACAGCACCATTCCCGGTTTGATCACTGCGGACCTTCCGGATGCACGGAAGTTAACCACATCTGGCTCCTGGTGCATAGCGGTGCCAATACCATGACCAGTGAACTCTTCTACGATTCCCGCCGTCCAACCGAAACGCTCGCCAAAAGCGTCTACCGCATCCTCGATCGCGAAGCCAATATCATTGACCCGAGCACGCGGGCGAGCTATTGCTGCTACTCCTGCCCAAGTACTGTAGCGGGTAATCTCCAAAAGCTCTTCCTTTTCTGAAGACATCGGATAGGAATGGGCAGAAATAGAGGGCGCAGGTTTAGGAGCGGGTTCTTCCCCGATAATCACCGAAAACGCCGAGTCCCCATGCCACTGTTTACCGTCTCGCTCCAGGTAACAACCACAATCGAAACTAACTAAGTCACCGACCTCGAAAGGGACATCTCCGGGAATACCGTGCACCACGGTGTCATTGACAGAAATACAGATGGTAGCGGGGTAGCCAAAATATCCCAAAAAATTTGAGTGGGCTCCCCCATCTGCTATTACCTGTGCGGAAATAGCATCTATTTCCCGTGGGGTGACCCCGGCCCGGGCTGCTTCCCAAACTGCCTCGTGGATTTGATTGACGATCAGGGCCGCCTGTCGCATATAACCCAGCTGGGTACGGTTTTTTATTTCGATGCCTCGCCCAAATAGCATAGGATCTTATCTTCTTCCCGTTTTATTTCGCTATTACTGCAGCTGAGCGGCGATATTGTCCCAAACCTGGTCAATAGAGCCGTTACCATCGATATTTATTAGCAGGCCGGCCTCACGGTAATAGCGTACCAGGGGTTCGGTTTGTTCCTGATAGACCTGGAGACGACGGCGAATCACCGGTTCAGTATCGTCAGAGCGGTGTTCGATTTCGGCGCGCTTTAATAACCGCCCCACTACGTCCTCTAAGTTGACGTCCAGGTTGATAACCGCATCCAGCTGGGTTCCCATATCTTTGAGCACCTGATCCAGGAAATGCGCCTGTTCCAGGTTGCGGGGGTAGCCGTCAGCCAGGAACCCACCGCGGTAACGATCAGTTTTGAGTTCCGCTTCAACCAGGGCACTAATCACCGAATCAGGAACTAGCTCACCCCGGTTAATAAGTTCTTTAGCTTTAGTACCTAGCTCGGTGCCCGCTTGCATTTGGGCGCGCAGCATTGCTCCGGTAGAAAAAGTGGGAATATCTAACAGTTCGCAGATCTTACGTGCCTGAGTTCCCTTGCCGGCACCGGGAGCTCCCAAGATCACTAGGCGTTTTTTCATTTCAAGAATCCCTCATAGTGATGTTGCTGAAGCTGAGCGTCAATCTGCTGTACAGTTTGCAGACCCACACCCACCATAATTAACAGGGTGGTTCCCCCGAAAGGCATTTGGGTAACTTTCAGCGGGATTAACGCCACGATCGGCACCATGGCTACCACCACAAGGTAGAGGGCACCAGCAGTGGTAATCCGGCTGATAACATAGTGAAGATAGTCTGCGGTTGGAGAGCCCGCACGGATACCGGGAATGAAGCCACCGTACTTCTTCATATTGTCGGCGATTTCCTCGGGGTTGAAAGTGATCTGAGTGTAGAAGAAAGCGAAGCCTAAAACTAGCAACGCATAGCAGATCAAGTACAGCAGGGAGTCGTGCTGGAAGTTGTCGTTAATCCACCTGACCCAGCCAGCAGTGGGTTTACCAAAGCGAGCAATCATTTGCGGCATGGCCAATAGCGAGGCCGCGAAAATCACCGGGATCACGCCCGACATGTTAATTTTCATGGGAATATAGGTGGTAGATCCGCCAACCATTCGTCGACCTACCATGCGTTTGGCGTATTGCACCGGGATACGTCGCTGGGCTTGTTCCACAAACACGATCGCCAAGGTAATCAGGGCGACCAGACCGATGATAATCAATACTTTCCACGCCCCACCAGAGGCTCCAATGGACTGCAGATGCGCGGGCATATTCGCCACAATACCGGTGAAGATCAGCAGGGACATACCGTTGCCGATACCGTTTTCAGTAATTAGCTCTGCCAGCCACATAATTAGGCCGGTGCCGGCGGTCATAGTGATCATCATGATCAGGTAGTTGATTGCCGATTGGTCCGGAATGATCGGTTTGCTGGGGGAACAACCCTGTAGCAGCTGCCCTGACCGAGCCATATAAATAATGGTGACTGACTGTAATACCCCGAGCCCGATTGTTAAGTACCGGGTGTACTGGGTCATTTTGGCCTTACCAGCCTGCCCCTCGCGATGAAGATCCTCGAAGCGGGGAATCACTACCCGCATCAACTGGGTGATAATCGAGGCCGTAATGTAGGGCATGATCCCCATGGCGAACACTGATAATGAAAGCAGCGCGCCCCCGGAGAACAAGTTCACCAGGTCAAGAAGACCGTTTTGCTCGTTGTTCTTTAGGCAGGCCTGCAGGTTCGGATAGTTAACCCCCGGCGAGGGAACATGTGATCCGACCCGGTAGAGCGCCATAATCGCCAAGGTGAATAGGAGCTTCTTCCTAAGATCGGGCGTTTTAAACGCCTGTACGAATACGCTAAGCAAGCTGCCTCCAGCAATTTGTCTTTTTAGGGTATGTAAAAAGATGATTCTTTAACCCTTAGTAGCCTACACAATTTAGGCTCTAAATAGCACATGGAGCTAGTTTTTGGGGTGATATTCACGCGACTTCCGGGGTTTTTGCAACGTTCCCCTAATTTTTGAGGGCGCGATTGGGGTTAGGGGAGCTCTTGAGTGAGGGAAGATTTTAGCCTTGCAAGCGCCTAAAGAATTAAACGGTATACACAGATAATTACAGTTTTGCAGGCTAGCCGGTTTCTTTTATAGGCAGCGACCGGGACCACGGTGGAAGCTGATGTGTACGTGATCGTAATGGTTCTGGGTAATGGATCCTCGGTCTCCCATACCTTTCCAGCTGCGACCCGGCATCCAGATGCGCTGCTTCCAGATCACGTATTTAATATTTAGATCCCCACTGTTGGCGATGGCCCAATTCGCGATGGAATCGCCCAAGGCGCTAGAAACCGGCACCATGACGTCCAGGGCTAAGCCCTTGCCGTGATCTTGGGGGTCCCCTGGGCGAAAACCACCAATATTAGTTACCCCGAAACGCTGAGAGATCATAGTACGTACCTGTCGCGGCCAAGGTTGTACCGCCGGATCCCCGCTGGGAGGTGCACAATTGGGGGTTTCAGCTGCCGGAAGGGAGGTAGCAGTTTCGGTATTGGCAGTAGCTGAGGAGGAAGCACCAGCAGAAATTGCAGTGACGTTAGTGTTAGATACCTTCACTGCCTCATCAACTGACACTGCCTGGTTGTATAGGTTTTCCTGCAGCATTTTACTGGCAAGTTTAGAAACGTTAACCGTTTGCCTATCTGCTGCGGTAGAGGGGTGAACAGAATCTGCAGCAACTAGACCAAAGGCTGCCATAACCACGATTGGTGCCATCAACCAGGTTTTTCGCACTATATCTCCTGAAGCTTATGGGAAGGGCGCCAGATGACCAGCAACCCAATATAACGTTTTCATAACAAAGCAATTAAGAGTATAACGGCTTCGCGGCGCTTGATGTCAACCTCTGAGATCACATACACATTAACAGCTGGTTTTATCAGAAATATATTTCCACTAACCGCGTTGGCAGCTACAGACAGATAAGTCTCGGGCGGGGATAATATCTCCCCGCCCGAGACTTTCTAGCTATCTCGATTTTTCAGCTACAGCCAGAAGGCTGGATGCAAACTAATCTTGCTCTCGTTTGCTCAGCGAACCGCCGGCAGCTTCAATCTTTTCTTTGGCACTGGCGGACCAAGCGTCCACGATCAGTTCCAGTTTCACCGAGATCTCCCCGGTACCTAGAACCTTCACCAAAGAGTTCTTACGAACCGCGCCCTTGGAAACCAGATCATCAACTGTGACCGCTCCCCCTTCAGGGAACAATTCCTGCAAACGATCCAGGTTCACTACCTGATAGACGGTAGCGAAGGGATTCTTAAATCCGCGC
>CAMYAU010000119.1 GCA_947253735.1 uncultured Varibaculum sp.
CTGCATGTTAAAGAACTAGTGGTTGGCGAGGACGTGCAATTTGGGCGGGGTAATCAGGGTAATATTGAGACTTTGCGGGAAGCCGGCCGGGTTCAAGATTTTCAGGTAATCGAGGTGGCCGATATTACCGACCAGGATGCACTGCGCTATTCTTCTACCCGGGTACGCAGCTGTTTAGCCAGTGGAGATGTCCAGGGGGCATCCCGGATTCTAGGGCGCAGTTACCGGCTGCGCGGCATCGTGGAGCGCGGTTTTCGGCGCGGACGTCAGTTGGGTTTCCCCACTGCCAATTTGGGGGGCACCGAAGGTTTAGCGATTCCTGCTGATGGAGTATATGCGGGGCATTTGGTGCGTTCGGTACCGGGAACGACTGCGGTAGAGCATTTACCAGCAGCAATCTCGGTGGGAACCAACCCCCAGTTCGCGGGAAAGAAAACTACGGTAGAGGCCCATGTATTGGGGCGAGCTGACCTTAATCTGTACGACGAACCGGTGGCGATTGATTTTCTGGCTCGTCTGCGTCCCATGCTTAAACTTGAAAGCGTAGAAAAACTACAGGCACAAATGGATGAAGATCTGCGCGCGTGCAGTGAAATTTTGGGGGTTCCCCCCGCGGGGCGGGTTAATCCAGAAGAGGTAACTGCGTTTTAAGTTTGCCTTTGCTGGTAAAAACTTATACGCCCTCGCCACCTAAAGCCTGTTCCCGGCTTCATCCTTGCTGTCGCTAGTAGTCAGCGAGAGAAATGACCAGCTATAAAACCATTACGATTTGTACTAATACAATTTTTGCGATGATTCCGAGGGCGAAGGTAGCGGAGTAGCCGGATTCGCAACGCTCGTCCGGGATTGTGGTTTGGACGTGACTGAGGATCGCAGGTTGACCCACGAAACCGGCGATGGCTCCCGCCATCCGGGCAGTTGACAGGCCTAAGATTTTGCCCAGGAACCACATGGCTAGCAATACGGGAACCATTCCGGCTGCTGCCAGTAACCCGATTTTCACCCCGGTGAGGGAGAACGCCTTAGCGGCGAAAGCCTGTCCAGACGATAGCCCTACTGCTGCCAAAAATAGCACCAGCCCCATTTGGCGCAACATATTATTTGCGGAGGGTGCCAGGGAGAATACTAACGGTCCCACCCGGTCAATGCGTCCTAATACCAGTCCCACTACCAGCGGTCCCGCCGCAGCCCCCAGAGCGAGAGTTCCCAAAGACCCCAGGGGGATAGTGATTAGACCCAGTGCTACTCCGGCAGCGATTCCTAGCCCGAAAGGTAGATAATCGATCGCGGTAATTTTATGTTCGGAATCCCCGAATGTTTTAGCGATTTCCCCTTCGCGTTCTACCGGATAAACCACCAGTACTCGGTCACCCATTTGCAGACGAGTTCCAGCGGTGGCCAACATGTCGGTGTCACCGCGGCGCACTCGGGTAAGTAGCGATTGGAAACGTGCCGGTAAAAACAGATTGGCTACGGGTTTTCCTACCAGGCGGGTATTAGATACCGTGAAGCGGCTAAAGTTAACATCGGTGCGGTCATTGGAAATATCACCTTCGATCGCTTTGCCTAGAGCTTTGCCCGCGGTAGTTACTGCATCGGGGATCCCCACTAAAAAGGCCAGGTCACCGGCTTTTAATGACCCATCGGGGTGGGCTACCTGCATTTTGCCATCCCGTAGCAGATAGGAGACCCGCAGCCCTCCTTCAGTGGAGCCCACGACCTCGGCAATTCCGGGAATTTCTTGGATCCTCATCGGGTTTTCTACTCGGATAGTTTGGGTGGCGAGCCCGGCAGCGGAAGCAGGGTCCGGGTCATTGGTAGCGGCTAGCTTTATCCGCATTAATGCCGTCACTACCACCATGGTGACGATTACCCCCACCGGGTAAGCAATCGCGTATCCTACTGCCGGTTGGGCACTGCCTCCGGCGGCGTCGGTGGCGGCAGCTAGGGCGGGGGTGGTGGTCAGTGAACCGGCAAACATGCCCCCCAATAGGTTCGAGTCCAGTCCCAGAGCTTTACCGCCAAAAGCTACGATCAGGGCATATACGGCGAGTAAGGCTACTGCCCCCAGTAATAGGGGGGCTTGTTTGCGTAGATCGCGAAAGAAAGAAGCGCCTGCAGCTAAGCCGATCGTGTAAACAAATAGTGCCAGGCCAATGGCGGAGACTAGGGAAAGGTTTTCTCCTAGCGCCGGGTCGAGGGCGCCGGCAGCGAGACCTACGAATAGGGCTCCGGCTGCCCCAAATTTTAGAGGTCCGAAAGGAATCGAACCGAACAGGGTTCCCAGGGCGATCACTAAAAATAGCGTTAACAGCGGAGAAGAAGCGAGTATTTGCATCACCTCTTTAGGATAGCGAGGAAACTGTGATTAACCATTTTTACTGGTAGCGGTAAAGTCTAGGTGATCTAAGGTATTGCTTTTAGGTATCCTTCCCCGGTTTTAGAGGAATAGCCACTAGGATTACGGGAGGGAATTCCGTGTTTTAGGAGTGGGAGCGGACAGGAGCGAGGGGAATACCTCGCGTGCCAATTTTTCGATTTGGGTTTGCAGAATCGGGGCAAGCAGTGCTTGTAGTTCTTCCCGGGGCATAGAGGCTACGGGCTCTAGTTGCACGATATAGCGCATGGTGGCCACCCCGTAGATCATAGACATTAAGATTTCCATCAGCATCGGGAAGCGCTCCTCCAGCTTCTTTTTCTGTTCTGGCGGAAGGTAGGGGACAAGCGAATCAAGTAGTTGTTCTACCGCTTTTAGTAGATTGCCGTGAATATAGGCACGGAAACGTTGCGTGGTTTCCGCATCAGTTATCAGGGCTCGCATCAGGGCTTTCATTCGATCTTTGGTGAGGCGTTCTTCGTAGAGAGTGAAGGCAAAATGCAACAACCTATCCGCAACTCCGTTGATTCCCGGTTCCCATAATTGCAAAATCTGTTCCAGAGGGTCGAGAGGTAAATCGAAGCATTCTCGAAAAAGTAGCTGTTTAGAGCCGAAATAGTAGCTGACCATCGCCGGGTCGCAACCCGCTTCTTTAGCGATAGAACGCATAGTGGTGCCGTCGTATCCGCGGGAAATGAATAGGGTTTCGGCGACTTGTTTAATCTGGTCTCTCATTTCTCCGCGTGCTCCTCGGGGGCCGCGACCAGGAGTCTCGCTCGGCTGCGAACTCTGTAGAAAAGAGGATGGATTTTGGAGGCTTGCTGCCCTGCTTACTTTTTCCGAGGGGGTTTTACCGTGGGAAGCTGTGCTTTTGGGATTTTTTTGAACTGCAACTTTGCTTTGCTTTGTAACTTGGCTCTCGGAGCTTATAGCTTCAGTGGAAGAATTAGATAACTTTTTCTTTTCGTAATGTTTGCTCCCTAATTCATCAGCACCCAATTTTACTTTCGTTGTGCTACCTATGAATACGGAGCGTTCTTGCTGGTTAGAAAGGTTATTTAGCCTGTTGGAATCCATAAATCTATTCTAATTTCAACACCCTGTGAATTTAGTGCTTTCCGCTTATTTTGAGGGAGTAGCTACGACTTCCGGAGGTGCCATGAGTAAATCTACTGCCCCCTTTGAACTCGCGGATGGAAAAAACGCTGCCGCAAGCGAAGGTAAGCAGGCGTTAAGACTAGGTATCGATATCGGTTCCACCACCGTAAAAGCAGTGCTACTTGACGGGCGGCAGGTAATCTTTTCCGACTATCGCCGCCACCACGCAGATGTGCGCGGGGAACTGGCCGGTCTGCTGCGCGATATTAACGCCGCGCATCCGGGAATTACTGTAAAAGCGGCAGTCACCGGTTCCGGTGGGCTCTCGGTTGCCGGAGCCATGAAGGTACCGTTCATGCAAGAAGTTATTGCCGGCACCAAAGCGGTGGGCGACACTCACCCGCAAACCGATGTGATTATCGAACTGGGCGGGGAAGACGCCAAAATCACCTATCTGCATCCCACCCCGGAGCAGCGCATGAACGGCACCTGCGCGGGAGGCACCGGCGCCTTCATTGACCAGATGGCCACCTTGCTGCACACCGACGCCTCAGGCCTCGATAAACTTGCCGCGCGCGCCAATCAGCTCTATCCGATCGCCTCACGCTGCGGGGTATTCGCCAAAACTGACCTGCAGCCCCTACTGAACGAGGGCGCCGCGCACGAAGACCTCGCGGCCTCGATTTTTACCGCGGTCGCCACCCAAACCATTGCGGGACTGGCCTGTGGACGCCCGATTCGCGGAAACGTAATGTTCCTGGGCGGGCCGCTGCACTTCCTCCCGAATCTGCGCAAAGCCTACGAGGAGCTACTGCCTAAAGCCGATAGTTTCCTCACCCCCGAACACGCCGAACTTTATGTGGCGCTGGGGGCGGCGCTGAGTGCTGGCAAAGGGGAGCCGCGCCCTCTGGAGCAGTTAATAACTGACCTGACCACCGGGAAAATCGATACTGATTCCCAGCGGATGCGCCCCCTATTTGCTAATGAAGAAGAACTGGCAGAGTTCCGCGCCCGCCACGA
>CAMYAU010000120.1 GCA_947253735.1 uncultured Varibaculum sp.
GGAGAACTGGAAATCGTTGGGAATGCTTTTGAAACCGCCAAGCACGGAATCGTAGTAAATAAGAATAACGAACAGTTGGCGAAAGCAATACAAGCGGCACTACAAAAGCTGATGGATGACGGCACTTTGAAGAAGATCTTCGCGGTTTACGGATCTGATAGTTTCGTCCTCGACAAGGCCGAAATTAATCCCCAAGTTTCCGAGTAAAACCCCGGGGCATAAGCTATAACCATGAATAGCCAAAAAACTAAAGATGGCGCCGCGCTGACCAGGCCGCGCCCGGTATTTTCGCCGGGGCGTCTGGTCAGCGCGGTCGTAGTGTTGATTCTGGCCGCCATGCTGGTGCATGGCTTGGTCGCCAACGAAAAATTTCGTTGGGATCAGGTAGCCATATATCTATTCCACCCCACAGTGTTACGCGGCATCATGTGGACGCTGATCCTGACCGTGGTTTCCATGCTGATCGGGGTAATTCTCGCAGTGACCATGGCGATTATGCGCCAGTCCCCTAACCCGATTATGAAAGGGGTGTCCTGGACTTATATTTGGTTCTTCCGCGGGACCCCGATCTACACGCAGCTACTATTTTGGGGAATGCTACCCACCCTTTATTCCACCCTCTCTCTGGGGGTTCCTTTCGGTCCGGAGCTGCTGACTTTCGACACTAATACGGTGGTTAGTCCAGCGGTGGCAGCGATTTTAGGGCTGGGACTTAACGAGGGCGCCTATCTGGCAGAAATCGTACGCTCCGGTCTAAACGCGGTTGATTCCGGGCAAGAGGAAGCAGCGCGTGCCTTGGGAATGCGGCGTAGCCAGATTCTGCGGAGGATTATTCTTCCGCAAGCCATGCGGGTGATCATTCCCCCCACCGGTAATGAAACCATTTCTATGCTGAAGACGACCTCCCTGGTTTTGGCGGTACCCTTTACTTTGGAGATTACTTTCGCCACGCAAACCATCGGTCAGCGACTATTCTTGCCGATCCCATTATTACTGGTAGCTGCGATTTGGTATTTGTCGATTACTTCGATTTTGATGGTGATTCAAAGCCATATCGAAAGCTACTTCGGCCGCGGTTTCGACGAGCGCACCGGAAAGAAAAGGAAACCCACCGGTTCGCGTAAACAACGCGCGATGGCCGAATCTGGTACCACTAAAGACGATCCTTTCTTGGAGTACACCCCATGACCTCACAACCAGAAAACCAACCCCTAATGGTGGACCTACAGCACGTACACAAATTTTTTGGGGATCTCCACGTGCTGCGGGACGTAAGTTTGCAGGTAGCTACCGGTGAAGTATGCGTACTCCTCGGCCCGTCTGGCTCCGGAAAATCAACTCTGCTGCGCTGCGTAAACGAGCTGGAACAAGTTTCTGGAGGCCGCGTTTACCTCAACGGAGAACTACTGGGGATGAAAGAAGACGCGCCCTCGAAAAATCCACTACGTGCCTATTTAGATCGCCGCCGCGGTTCCCTCACCGAGCAAGGAACCGTGCTACGTCGCTTAACCGATCAGGAAATCGCGCGCCAGCGCTCTCAAGTAGGCATGGTATTTCAACGTTTCAACCTATTCCCCCACAAAACCGCACTGGAAAACGTGATGGAAGCACCTACCCAGGTCAAAGGAATCGGGAAAGAAGAGGCGCGAACTAAGGCTTTAGAGCTGCTAGAGCGAGTAGGCCTGGCGGAACGTGCCGACCACTACCCAGCTCAGCTTTCGGGCGGGCAGCAACAGCGGGTAGCTATCGCCCGCGCCCTCGCCATGGAGCCAGAGCTGATGTTGTTTGACGAGCCTACTTCTGCCCTCGATCCCGAGTTGGTAGGGGAAGTCCTATCGGTCATGCAAGACCTGGCACGCGGAGGCATGACCATGATCGTGGTAACCCACGAGATTGGTTTCGCCCGGGAAGTCGCCGACCACGTAGTGTTTATGGACGAAGGTAAAATCCTGGAGCAGGGCACCCCTGACCAGGTAATAAACCATCCCCAGAGCCCCCGTACCCGAGACTTCTTCTCTAAGGTGCTTTAAAAGCGATAACTGCGCGCACCGGAGGCTCCTGCGCGGCTACGCCTTGTTGCCGAGCCAGCCCCTGCCCTGCGGATCACTTACGCGTCAATGTCACCTTTGGTGAACTGCGCGTTGTAGAGGCGGGCGTACGCGCCCTCGGCGGCCAACAACTCTTCATGCGTCCCGGACTCCACAATATCGCCATGTTCCATCACGAATATCACGTCACTGTCACGAATTGTCGACAGACGATGGGCAATCACGAACGAGGTACGCCCCGCAGTAGCTTTGGCCACTGCTCGTTGAATCAGCTGCTCCGTACGGGTATCAACCGAAGAAGTCGCCTCATCAAGGATCAAAAGCGGCTTATCGGCAACCATCGCGCGGGCAATAGTCACCAACTGCCGTTGTCCGCTTGAAAGGGCAGAATCTTCTCGAATCTCGGTATCGAGGCCGTGGGGCAGTTGCGCAACCAAATCACTTAGTCCGACTGACTTAATCACCTGTTCAAGGCGTTCCTCGGATACTTCCTGCTGGGAATACATAATGTTTTCCCGCAGGGTTCCTTGGAACATCCAGCTGTCTTGTAGCACCATCGCAAACTGCGAATCTACGTCCTCGCGCCGCATCGCAGAAAGCGGGGTGCCATCCAGAAGAATCTCCCCCGAGTCCAGTTCGTAAAAGCGCATTAACAGGTTAACCAGGGTGGTTTTCCCGGCTCCGGTCGGACCTACGATCGCCACGTTTTGTCCCGGATGTACCAGGGCAGAAAATCCGTGAATAATTTCTTTACCTGGTTGGTAGGAGAAATGGATATTCCGGAACTCTACCTCTCCCCGGGTTACCTCGATGTTCAACTTAGGTTTCTCAGCTTCATCGGGCAGCTCGTCCTCTTCTAGGATTTCAAAGACGCGCCCTCCAGCAGCTGCCGCTGATTGGAAGGAAGCCGCCGCGGAAGCTAGGTTAGACAGCGGCTGGGTGAAAACCCGGATATAGAGCATAAATGCGGCGATTACTCCGATAGTGACGTTACCTTTCACCACCAGGACTGCCCCTAGCACACATACCACCACGTAACCCAGATTTCCCACGAACCCCATTACCGGCATCATCAATTGGGAGAGGAAATCGGCGCGCCAAGTGGCGCTATAAAGCCTCTGGTTACGACGATTAAACTCGGCGGTGGTGGCAGCTCCGGCGTTATAGATATTGATGATTCCTTGCCCGGATAGCGATTCTTCGATATGACCGTTTAGGCTGCCCAGATAGGATTGCCGGCGAATAAAGAACCGCTGCGAGAACACCATAATCACCGCGTTTAGGACGAATCCTAGAAGCGTTACTCCCATACCGGCTAGAGCCATCCGCCACTCGGTGTACAGCATCATAAAAGCTGCCCCAACCAGGGTTACTACTCCAGTGATGATGGTGGTGATTGCCGAGTGCAGGGTTTGTACCAGGGTGTCGATATCGTTGGTTACTCGGCTCATGATGTCGCCATGACTGGTTTTGTCAAAGAAAGACAGTGGTAGACGATCAATTTTTCGGTCAATAGCGGAGCGCATCTGCTGCCCGGTGCGTTGGGTAACCACCACCATTATCAGTGATTGTCCCAGGTTAAAGCAGAATCCCAGAAAGAGGACGAGGGTTGCCAGCCGCAAGAGGGCAAATATCCTGTCCATATCGATACTGCTGTGTAGCCCGGAGGCGATCACATCGGTTATCAGCCCTAAAAACATCGGCATTATCGCAGTCAGGAGCGAGCCAGCAACCGCCAAAATTACCGCGAACAGGATCGCTATCCGGTAGCCTCCCAAAAACTGGGCAAGGCCGCGCACCGATTGGGCAAACTGTCGCTTCTTGGCCTTCTCATAGACGTTTTTGCCGTGACTTCCTCCCGGGCGTACCGGGGACATTTTTTCGGCGACTGGTTCAAGACCGCGCCGTGCCGACTCGACTCGCTGCTCCCACCTACTGTTTTCTGCCTCTGTCATGCCAACTCCTCCTCAGAAAGTTGGGACAGCGCAATTTCGCGATAGATTTTCGAGGACGCCATCAGGGATTCGTGGGTTCCTCGCTCCACGATCTTTCCGTGATCGATGACTAAAATCTGGTCGGCCTCTCTAACAGTCGCGATCCGCTGCGCCACAATAATCTGGGTTTTCCCGCGAGCTGTTTCTGCCAGTTCCCCGCGAATATCCCGGTCAGTCGCATAGTCGAGGGCGCTAAAAGTGTCATCGAAAATCAGGATTTGGGCATCTCTAGCCACTGTGCGGGCAATCGAAATCCGCTGTTTTTGTCCCCCCGAAAAATTACTGCCCCCTTGAGCCACTTCCGCCGCGAACTCGCCCTCTTTTTCGGTAATAAAATCGCAGGCAGCAGTATCGCCGGCCTTAACAATATCGGCGGGGGTAATG
>CAMYAU010000121.1 GCA_947253735.1 uncultured Varibaculum sp.
ATCAGGGCACTAAAGCCTGCTACTTCACCCATCTTTACGCTTTCTATGAGCATCTTAAACGGATTAAGTTCAGGCTCGATCCGCCTACTGACCAGATTAAACGCCCGAAGGAACCGATTAAACGCCCGGAGGCTATAACCCCTAATCAGTTAAAGCAGATACTCGATTACCCGCTGCGCACTGATACCCGCTCAAAAATTCTTTTCGCGGCCTATGCCGGATTACGGGTGGCAGAAATCGCTAGGTTACACGAGAATCAATTCAATTTCGCTGACGGGCTAATCACTATCCACGGCAAAGGAAATAAGACAGTTACTTTGCCGCTACACCCCATGCTGTTAGAGAGGGCGAAAATTCATCTAGGTAACGGCTACTTCTTCCACCACCCCGACCATCCTGGCCAACCGCAAAACTCTCACGCTGTGTCCCGGTGTATCGCAACCAATATGCGTCGTGCCGGGGTAAATGCTACCGCGCACCAGCTACGCCACTACTTCGCTACCCAATTGCTGCAAACCGGCACCTCGATGTTCGTGATCCAGACCCTCATGCGCCACGAGTCAGCAAACACTACCGCCAGGTATATCCATGTTTCACAAACAGACCAGGTAGAAGCACTAAAAGCCCTAACCGCTACGCCCTTACAGGCCGATCAACTATTGAAAGAAGCAATGAAATGATCCAAATAGACAATAAAACCCATGACGATATTCAAACCCACATCACCGCTTGGCTATCGGGTACAACCCGACAGAAAAAGACTCAAGCTGCCCGCGCGCTATATCAAGCCTTAACCTGCGCGAAGGCAGGCAAAACGGAGAGCACAACCGGTTGGGAAATATCAGCCAACCTGCTACAACAAGCGCTAACCAATAACCCCACCAAGGCAGAAATGAAAGAAAGATTCGTAGTTGAAGCACGCCTGGTCAATGCTGCAAGAAAACTAATCGCCATATCCAAACCATTACCGAGTAGAAAGTAAGGAGGATAACCGTAATGATTACTATCGCAATATGTAACCAGAAGGGCGGAGTCGGTAAATCTACTACCACCTTCCACCTGACCCGTACAGCTATTTTAGCTGGCAGCAAGGTGCTAGTGGTTGATTGTGACCCGCAAGGAAACCTGACCAGCGCCCTCACCCCAGAGTTACTGGCTGAGGATGCTATCGGGCTTGCAGACGCGCTTTCTACCCGCACCCCGCAAACCTTGCCCGAGGTAATCACCCACACCATCTGGGAAGGCGCTGACCTGGTGCCCACAGTTGGGGACGCTCTAGGAGTAGTCAGAGATGAAATCCTGTTATCCCGGATCGGGGGTGAAAACCGGCTACGCAAAGCCTTAGATAGTGTGCGCGAAAGGTACGACCTGTGCCTTATTGATTGCCCGCCATCCCTAGACTCCCTACTGATAAACGCCCTAGTAGCAGCTAGCACAGCCCTTATCGTGACGCACTCAAAGCAGTGGTCTACTAACGGGCTTGCCAGCCTGCTAGAAACCATGAACGCGGTACGGGAAACTCAAAATCCTGGCCTAGAACTGGCGGGAGTGCTGATTAACCAGCATGAAGCTAGAACCCGTGCCGGAACCTATTGGGTGGATGCGCTGCGCGCCGCCTCTAAACAAGGCGGGTTTAAAATCCTGCAACCCCCAATCCCTAAACGGGCTGTCATATCCGATTGTGTGGAGTGCGGATCAGGACTCGACCAGTGGGCAGCAAACACGACAGACCTGCAAGAAAAATATCAAGAAATATATCAACAAGTGAAAGGAGATAACCATGAATAATACGCCCAGGCGATCTAAACTCGCTGGACTAACCCCCGCCAAGCCGGGGCAGGCAACCGAAACGCGCCGCACAGAACCGCAAGCCGCTAAGGCGGCCAAGCAAACCAAGATCACGGTGCGCCTCGATACCCAAATCGTAGGACGGGCAAGGCAAGCGTGGCTGCAAACCCTGCCAATACACCAGTTATCCTGGGCGAAATGGATTGAAACCGCTATTAAAACCCAAACAAAACAAGTAGAATTAGAACATAACAATGGAAGGGTTTATGAGCAGCTACCCCCCGGTAGTATTCCTCCCGGCCCCATAAACTCTGACCCGACCAAGTAGATAAAGGATAAACACCATGAAAACTAAGACCACGAAGCGTATCCTGGCCGCGCTAATCACGATCCCTATCGCGATCAGTCTAACCGGGTGCGGCGGTTCAGACTCTAAGAAGTCTGAACCGGAAAAACCTGCCGTAACCAGCAGCCAAAACGTTAAAGACGAGAAAGCCGCGAAGGAAAAAGCCCAGGCTGAGGCAAAAGCCAAACAAGAAGCTGAGGCCGCCGCTAAAGCACAAGCACCGGCAGCGCCAGCACAGCAACAACCTGCCACCAAGAGCGGGAATAAGCCAGCAGTGCAGCAAGTGCAAAAGCCTGCCGCGCCCGCACCAGCTCGGCGCGCACCACAACGCCCTGCCCGACAATACCAAGCACCCGCAAAACCTGCGCCAAAACCCAAAACCCATAGCGGGAACAACGGAGGCGGATACCAACTCAAACCCTACGAAAAATACGTTACGAAAGACGAAGCTAAAAAACATGCAAACGATGGGAAAGAGCCGTGTGTTATAGGCGATGAAGACGGGAACGTAATTAACACGTGGTGTTAAGACTTGTAAAATTTGTAGGTAGCAGGGAGCCAGGGCGCACCAGGTGCGCCCTGGCTCTTTCTTTCTTGTTTGCCAGTGCTTCTTTATAGATGTGGGAACGTGCTGGGTTTCCACTAACTCCTTATTGATACAAAAACCTGTGCCCCCGACCCAAAAGGTCGGGGGCACAAACCAGTAAGGATCAGTGCCTTGCCGCGATCCCTGGAATCTATAAGTAGATAGAAGGAGTAACAGTGAACACTGGTACTAGGAAACGAAGCGCAATCATTGTGCTGCTAGCCTTTATTGTAGGGTTAGTAATACCATTAACGAGTCCGGCACCCGCACACGCAAAAGCTACTGGGCCGGGATACTGGGTGGACTCCACTTATGGTGCCGCCCCTAAGCATTGGTTAGGTGCGCAACAATCGGTAACTGGGGATGGGAAACTCGCCTGGTGTATTGAACTCGGGCCTAACCCTATCGACCCTGGCATGACGGTCACTAAAGAAACTCTAACGTCCGCAGGGGCTATGACTAACTACGGTGGAGGAGACGTAGACCTCACTAGCATCGCCCAAGTAGCATGGATTCTCGACAAATACGAAAACGTAAATACTGCGGACTCCCGTGCAGCAGTCGCCATGATTATGCACTTTAACTTGGAAACAAATAAAAACTCGGCAGCAAGCAAAGCAGAACTTTACCGGGTATGGGGCTGGCTACAAGCCAACCACCCCGCAGCCGCTAACCTAGCACGCAAGTACGTGCAAGAAGCTAAAGCATCCGGAGTACACTCTTACACCTCCACTTCCCACACCGGCGAGGGAAAACGCGAAGGCACAATCAATAACATCGGAATTAAGAACGTGGCAGGAAACTATATTGCTGGTATCCCTTACATGCTAACGCTTAAGGGGCCTGCCGTATTCGCCGCTAACGGCAAGAACACTTTGTCGGGTACTACCGCTAATAAGCCGATTACGGTTAATTGGCGGTCTACCGCAAACGGAAAAGTATCCTTCATAGCAAGATATACTTATAAGGATGCTTTAACTAAGTTGACCGGTCCAGCCGGGAAACAACGCATGATTCAAGGACATCCTGACCCCAGCCACAAGAATGTTCCTGGTGGCGAGTGGAAAGTTATTTATGATTTCCAGCCGATGGCTACTTCAAAGGTAACTGAGCCGTCCGTGGCTTCTAACAAGGGCGAGATCACTGACACTCTTAAGGCTTTCGCCGACCCGAAGTACGCTAACCCTGAATGGATTAAAGATACTGAGGTGACCTATAAGGGCGCAGTCTATTACATGGGTGAAACCCTGCCCTCTAAAGCTCAAGCGGTTCCTGCTGGCGCGAAGCCAGTAGCTACCACTAGCTTGAAGTTCACCGCTCCGGGAGAAAAAACCGCGACCGTAAAAGCCGATAAACCCGGTTTTTACACTTGGGTATGGTCAGTAGACAAGAAGGGGCAGAAAACTCCCGACTTGATTCACGCTGCCTGGACTGACGGCTACACCGTAGCCGGGGAAACTCAGGTAAAACGCATTGTTGGGAAGATTACCTCGAAGAACAATGTTATTAAGGTACATTCCGGATCGGACGCTAAGTTCTTCCTGAATGACTGGGTAAAGGTTGAAGGATTCCCGAAGAACCACACCACTTTTGCTGGTTACGGGGATATTAAGGCCGATCATAAGACTATTGACCAGTACCTGTACTGCGTACCGTCTAAGACCAAACTGGCCGAAGGTGTAACTAAGGGC
>CAMYAU010000122.1 GCA_947253735.1 uncultured Varibaculum sp.
CACGAACATTCCAGCATTCCAAAAATAGCTACCGGCCTCTAGATAGTATCTGGCCTGTGCCTCAGAAGGTTTTTCTTTAAAACTTTTGGCTAATAAAACTGGCGGCTGCTCTCCGTCAGGGCTCAATACGGTATCGGAAGCGCAAATATAACCGTAAGCGCTCGAGGGCGAGGTGGGAGCAATCCCGATAGTTACAATTTTTCCGTTCTCGGCCGCTTTAACCGCGGATACGATCGCCCTACGGAAGGCAGAAACATCTTTAATTGCATGATCAGCGGCAAAAGATCCCGCAATTACTGGCCCGTATTCTTCTTGCAGCCGCGCCGCCGCCCACGCAATCGCCCCGAGAGAGTTTTTGCGACTGGGCTCTTCCAAAATCTGGTATTTATCTTTCGAGGCCACTTCTAGCCTTTCCGCTAAATTTTGGGAGTCTACGGCCGCGACGTGATCATTGCCCGTTATTACTGTTAGGGACGCCGCCAAGGGCGAAAGCCGGTCAACGGTTGCCTGTAATAGGGTGCGCCCTTCTCCTAGTAGATCCAATAGGAACTTGGGTTTTCCTGCCCGCGAAAGTGGCCAGAGACGACTTCCCGGACCTCCGGCGGGGACTATCACATGTAGTTTCATTATTAAAGACTATCGGATTGGTTTCTGTTTAAGGCTCGCACACATCCACCATTATTTGTGCCTGTTTCATGACGCTAGCTATTTCACTGGGCGGCTCGCTACCAGCGATAACTCGCGAAAGTTTATCGATGGGACATACTATGTTTAATGCTGAGCGCTGCCAGGCACCGCTGGGCACTATCGCGGTAGCAAACTCGCTTTTGCGGATGAGTATGCGGTTTAAGGCTGCCCGATCCAGGCTCTGGCAGCTTAACCCTGTTTCCGCATCTAATCCTTCCGCTTCGATAAACACCGAATGAATATGGAAGTTATGGGCATCAACTAATGTCAAAGGCCCTAGAGTTTCATATCCGTCGGGTTGCCCCCCAAATATAATCACCTGAGCCGGGGCGATCCCCTGATCCCGTTGCAGCTGTTGGGCCTGATCAAGCAGCTTGGCGACGGGTAAAAAGTTAGTTATTACGGTCAGAGAAGAAAAGATTTCACTGTCGATAATTAGTTTCGCAAGGGAGCGGGCACAGCCTCCAGCCCCAATAAAAACCGCTGATCCGGGGCGAATTGTTTCTAGGGCTGCTTGGGCTAAGGCTTTTTGTTCTTCACTGGAGACCGTTACCGTTGATTTTCCTGGTTGTTCGTCGCGTTCTACCTTAACTGCGCCCCCGTGAACCCGTTCTAAAAGACCACGGGCAGCCAACACCCGAATATCGCGACGCACGGTCATCTCTGATACCCCGAGCTGCGCTACCAGATCTGTTACCCGCACTGATCCGTTCTCATTAACTTGTCGCAATATCTCGTCGTGCCGCTGATGCGCTAACATGAGCCTCTCCATTGGGTGGCGAAAACCATTATTTTCAGAGTATCCTAAATGTTTTTATTTGTCTCTTTTTAGCGCGTTTTTGTTCGTTTTGCGGGCTGCTTCCGGGGCATAAAACCGCTAGATTGAGGGTATGAATACTACCGGCACCTCAGCGCACCAATCCGTTCGCTCCCGCCACCCCGAACAATTTTCACCTGAGTTCAGAGAGGTAAAGGCAGAAACAGAGCTAGTGGAAAAGGTAAAACTTTTTATTTCCTGGCTGCAACGCCTGCGCCTGTTCCGTTCCCTCATGCGTTACAGTAACGGTCGTGGTGCCCTCTTGGCGGGAGGGATCGCTTATTCTGCTATTTTTTCCCTGGCTGCTGCGCTAACTATTGGGGTCACGATGTTGTTGATGATCCTCGGGCGCCGCCCTCTCCTACAGGATGCCGTGTTTTCTTCTCTGGCTTCTTCCCTGCCGGGAGTGCTGGAATGGAAGGGATCCTCCGGCATTGTTAATCCTGCAGATTTGGTATTTTCAACTTCGTTTTCGCTAACCAGCGTGGTGGCGGTAGTGGTGTTGCTATTTTCTGCTACCACGGTAATGCGGGCTATGAAATCTTCTATCCGCGCCATGTTTGGAATTGATCAGGTTCCTTCCGGAGCGGCTATGGAGCAGTTACGTGATCTGCTCGGATTTTTAGCTATCGCTTTCGGTGTGGGCGCCACCGGGATTTTAACTTTGGCGAACTCGATTATTGGTAGACATATTTTGCTTGCCCTTGGGGTGCAATCGGCGATCACATCCGCTGCTATTCGCATCGGATCTTTTCTTATCAGTTCCGCTATCGACGGGTTGATCCTGTGGGTTTTGATTCGTTTCGTGGCCCTTATTCGGGTACCGAAAAAGGATTTACTTTATGGTTTAGTAATCTTTGGCGTGATTTCCACCTTGATTAGATCCCTGGGCACCTCGGTAGTGGGCTCCGTGAATAACCCGTTACTGGCATCTTTTGCCGCCATCGCGACCTTGCTACTGTGGATTAACTTGCTCTCGCGTGTCATGCTAATTACCTGCGCATTTATCGCTAACCCCCCTAAGGTAGTAAAAGTTAGTGAAGCCGATGACGTGCATGGGAGTGAGAGACCTAACTATGTTTCCCTTTCGGCTCCGCTCACCTTGGACTGGGCGCACCATCGTTTGAGTGGAATGGTTGATTTAGCTGCTCCTTGCGACACGGATTTACCGGGTGAATCACCGCTAGGGGAAAGGAAAAAATTACGTTCGCGTCTGCTAAGTGAAAGTGGAAAACCCTGGGGTGGAAAAGTCGCAGCCCGAATTGACCATATGATTGCGCGGCATGAAAAAAGGATCGTTTTTCTACGGGGAATTAAAGATGCGCGCCGAGATCCCCGCTAAGAGTATCCCCTAAACCAGGTGGAGGCTTGCGCGTTTTAGGGGCGCGCAAGCCTCCACCTGGTTTTACGATTCGCTGATTTAAGATCCAAGGGAACGAGTTAAATATCGCCCACTATCCGGTTCTTCATGTGGTATATCACGGAGGAGCGCAATCCCCCATCAATCGCCAGCATCACGCCTCCTAGCAGGGATAGTTTAGAGAAACGCTTCTTGCCAGCGATCCCTACCAGGCCGGCTCCTAGCAGGCCGATTCCTACTGCTAGCTGGGCAATATTTGCTACTTTCATTAAGGTGGGGTGTTCTATCTCCAGTTTCCGCAAGATACCGAAGAGAGTTTTCGCGTCCTCAGCAGAATGTAAAATCCGCATATCTACGCTATGTCCCATCGCGGCTGCCCAACCAGGCTCATGGAAGATTTCGATACCAGGCACATCCTGAAGGTCAAGACGCCCATAGAGGAATGCGGCGGCCTCGGCCGGTAGCCCCAAGACTTCTATTGCCCGCACCATACCATCCTGACCGGCAATTTTAAAGGTTTCCGCCAATTGGAGGGCATCACAACCGGCAGTTTCGGCAATCCGATTTGGTGAGGAAGAGTGACCCAAGTATTCACGGATTCGTGCCTCAAGTTCCGGATCCGGGTTTTCTACCGCCCCCGGCACCACCTGAGTTTGCAGCAGCCAGGAGTGAATGGCTAGTTTCTCTGGATCGGCGTTTTCATCAGAGGTAACTGCAACTACCCGCTGATCATGATCAGATACATACAGCCCAATGGCAGGAATCCGCGAGATCAAAGAACCTTCAACAATATCTGCGCGAGTAGTTTCGTAGCACAGGGCGATCCGTCCTTCTGTAAGGGCAACGCACCCTAGGGTTTTGCCTTCTGCAGCCGCGCAGAATGGAACCGAAGAAGCTGACATCCGCGAAATCTCAACTACTCGCACCGGCTGGCTGCGATCGCTGGTTCGGGGTGGTAACGGTTTATCTGCGGGCAGTTTATTGGCATGGTATTCGCCGATTAGGACATCAGCTTCAAATTTTTCTGCCAGTTTCTCTACCACTTCCGGAAGGGCAGCCCCTACCCGCAAAGGCTCATCCGCTTGGTCAAGAGATGCCAAACCGTCAGCTTGGTTGCGGAGCATATTTACCCCCAAAAGATGGGGGGTATCAGGGAACCAATCTGCCTCCGCCACGATATTTTCTTCCTGAAAGAACTGGCAGACCGCATTAGGATCGAGCTTGGCAGCTACCATCGCTCCCTCTTGAACAGTCCAGGAAACTACCGGGTCGGCTGGGGTATCCACACTGGGCAAGCTGTCTTCGCTCATGTTTTCTCCTTTTAGGATTACTCTTTCCTCCAGATTAACCGCTGAGGGGCGGTTTTTCAGCTATTAGACAGCTTAGAATCTCAAAATTTTCCCATACCGAAATAGTGACTTACTTCTCAGAGTTTAATACTGGCTTGCTTTTGCGGGGGATCAACGGGTTATCTTGGGGGCATGACACGTCGAATGTTCAGCTGACCCGCACGGTCAGCTCTTCTCAGTCC
>CAMYAU010000123.1 GCA_947253735.1 uncultured Varibaculum sp.
TTTTTGGTTCCGCCTCCGATAAAGAAAAAATGGCGGGCGCAGCCAAATGCTTAGATGAGTTCGGACTGGAATATAAAGCCTATATCGCTTCGGCGCACCGGGTACCGGAACTATTGGAGCAAATCCTAAAAGAAGCCGTGGACTCGGGGGCAAAAGCCATTATCGCTGGGGCAGGACTAGCGGCACACCTGCCGGGGGTAATCGCCTCAAAAGTGACGATTCCAGTAATCGGGGTACCGCTAGATGCGGCCTTGGGAGGACAGGACGCTCTCTACTCGATCGTGCAAATGCCGAAAGGAATCCCGGTTTCTACGGTGGGAATCAACAATTCCTATAATGCTGCCATGACCGCGGTGCAGATTATTGGCACCAGTAATGAGCAGGTTGCGGAGCAGCTTAAAGAGTACCGCGCCAATATGAAGAAAAAGTTTACTGCCGATCCGGTTAGTTTTTAAGAGAAAAATTTAAAAAAGAAGGCGAATATGGAAAAGAAAGAATTCCTGTACGAGGGCAAAGCCAAGAAAATCTATGCCACCGATGACCCCGATAAGGTCATTGTCTATTACAAAGATGATGCCACCGCCGGCAATGGCGAGAAGAAAGGCACCATTAAGGATAAAGGCATTATCAATAATGAGCTCACCAGCTATCTATTTGAAATGCTGGCCTCACACGGGGTAAAAACTCACTTTATCGAGAAGCTAAACGATCGCGAGCAACTGTGCTGGAAACTGGATATCGTTCCCCTAGAGGTCATCACGCGTAACATTATCGCGGGTTCCATGGCTAAGCGCCTGGGGCTAGAAGAGGGCACTATCCCGAAGAAAATGGTCCAAGAATTCTCTTACAAGGATGACGATCTAGGCGATCCCCTGATTAACTCGGATCACGCGGTGGCCATTGGGGCTGCTACCGAAGAAGAGGTGGCAGAAATCTTGGAGGTAACTGCCAAGATTAACCAAATCCTTTCTGAAGCTTTCAAGAAAGAAGGCATCCTTCTGGTTGACTTTAAGATTGAGTTCGGTCGCGACAAAGACGGAAACCTGCTGCTAGCAGATGAAATCACCCCCGATACTTGCCGGCTTTGGGACGCGGAAACCAAGAAGAAACTGGATAAGGATCGTTTCCGCCGGGATCTAGGTGGAATCGAAGAAGCCTATAAAGAAATCCTGCACCGCATTACCAAGAAATAGGTTATTACTGGCGGATCCTGGGGGCGGAAGGGGCCCTTCCGCCCCCAGGAAAATAAATATTTAGGGCAAGGGAAAATACAGATTATGGTCAGCTATAAAGATGCCGGTGTGGATAAAGAGGCGGGGTATGAACATGTCCGCCGACTAAAGAAAATGGTAGCCTCCACCCAAAATGAACAGGTGCTGGGTTCTTTGGGGTCCTTCGCAGCTCTCTACGAGCTTGGAAAATACCAAGAACCCGTCTTGGTTTCCGGTACTGACGGGGTAGGTACCAAGCTGAAAATTGCCTTCGCCCTCAAAAAATACGACACCGTAGGTATTGACCTGGTGGCCATGTGCGTCAACGATGTGCTGTGCCACGGCGCGCGGCCACTGTTTTTCTTGGATTATCTCGCATGTTCTGAGCTTGATGCCGAGGTCTCCTCGCAGCTGGTTTCGGGAATAGTCACCGGATGCAAGCAGGCGGGAGCGGCCCTGATTGGGGGAGAAACCGCGGAGATGCCCGGGTTCTATCAAAGCGGCGAATACGATATGGCCGGGTTTACCGTCGGAGTGGTAGAAAAATCCGATATTATCGATGGCTCGACGATAAAAGCTGGCGACGTGGTGGTGGCGCTGCCTTCTTCGGGACTTCATTCCAACGGATTCTCACTGGTGAGGGCGCTCTTTAAAGATACTTTCCCCGCAGAACTGCTGACTCCCACTAAGATCTATGTTCCTGAGATTCTGTCATTGCTGGAGAAAAAAATCGAGATTCACGGCCTGGCTAATATAACCGGGGGTGGGCTAGAAGAAAACGTGCCGCGGATTATTCCCGAGGGCTTGTGCGCGCGGATTGAAAAAGAAAAAGTACGTATTCCCGCTATCTTTAAACGTGAGGAATTTGCGGCAGTACCCGAAAGTGAAATGTGGGGAACCTTCAATATGGGAGTGGGATTCACCTTGGTAATTCCCCCTGAAGAACTGCCGAAAGTAACCGCCGCACTGCCCGAGGCCTATCAAATCGGAGAAATCCTTAGCAAAGACCAATGCGATGGCTCTGCCGAAAATAAAATCTGTCTGCTCTAACCGCAAGTAACCAAGCCAGCTAGGAAAGAGAAAATACTAATGGCCAAGATTTTGATAGTAGGCAACGGGGGACGCGAAAATGCGATTAAACGCGCCCTAGGAGCCCACGAAATTACCCAAACTACCTCCTCTGATATGCAGGAAATTTTGCGGATAGCTCAGGAGTTCGCCGCGGATCTAACTATTGTGGGCAGCGAAGACCTGCTGGTAGCGGGGATTGGGGATCTATTTAGCCAGGCTGGGATGAAACTATTTGGCCCGGGTAAAGCAGCAGCCCGCCTGGAAGGCTCTAAAGCCTATGCCAAAGACTTTATGCGCAAGTACGGGGTGAAAACTGCCCGTTACGAAACCTTCACCGATCCGCAGGCCGCGATTGCGGGGCTAGCTGATTTTAACTTACCGGTTGTGGTTAAAGCCTCTGGATTAGCAGCCGGTAAAGGGGTGATTATCTGCCAGACCACCCAGGAAGCACGGGACGCAATCGCGGAAATAATGGTGGAGCAACGATTCGGGCAGGCCGGCGAAAAGGTGGTGCTGGAAGAATTCTTGGTAGGTAAAGAAGCTTCGATTCTCAGCCTGGCCAATGAAAAGGGAATCTTCCCGCTAGTTTCCGCCAAAGACCACAAGAAAATTGGGGAGGGGGAGACCGGTCCTAATACCGGCGGGATGGGCACTTTTGCCCCCAATCCCTTCTACACCGCGCAGCGGCAAGCAGAGTTTGAACGCGATATTTTGGCTCCCACCTTAAAAGGAATCCAAGCAGAAGGTCTCGAGTTCGCCGGTTGTATCTTCTTCGGACTGATGCTCACCGATAACGGCACTTACCTGCTGGAATACAATATGCGTTTCGGGGATCCGGAAACGCAAGTGGTGCTTCCCTTAGTTGAGGGGGATTTTTACCAGCTGCTGGTGGCTTGTATGGAGCGGCGCCTGGACCGTGCTGATATTAAAATCCGTGATCAAAAAGCTATTTGCCTGGTGCTGGCTTCCGGAGGCTACCCGGGCGCCTATGAAAAAGGCAAAGAGATTACCGGGCTAGAGGGCGTGGATTATCTCGATGCCGGGGTGCGGCGCGAAAACGGGAAAGCCTATACCAATGGCGGACGGGTACTGAATCTGGTGGCCCGTGCGGACACTTTAGAGGCTGCCCGCCAGGTGGTTTATGAAGCCGCGAAAAAAGTGGATTTCGAGGGAAAAACCTATCGGAAAGATATCGGTGCTGACGCGATTTAGGAGCGAAACTTGAAGGCACAAGTCGTAAATAACCTTGGCGAAGAGTGCGGAGTTTTCGGGGTTTATGGTTCTCCCGATGCTTCCAGCTTGATTTACTATGGACTGCATGCTTTACAACATCGCGGTCAGGAGGGAGCAGGTATCGCGGTCTCCGATGGGGAAACCATTCGAGTGAAGAAAGCGAAAGGTCTGGTTAGTGAGGTTTTTGACGACCCCATACGCCTGAATAAGTTAAAGGGATCGCGCGGTATCGGGCACGTACGTTACTCGACATCCGGTAATAACTGGAGCTGCAACCTGCAGCCCTTCGTATTTCATATGCATAACGGCAATATTGCCCTGGCACATAATGGCAACCTGGTGAACTCTCCGGATCTCAAAGTAGAACTGGAGCGGCAGGGATCGATATTTAACTCCAACTCGGATTCGGAAGTGCTCATGCACCTGATAATGCGAGAACAGGGCAGCTTTTATGAACGACTTTGTGCCGCTTTACAACGATTGCGAGGAGGCTTCAGCTACCTAATCATGACCGATGACACCATGTATGGGATAGTGGATCCCCACTGTCTGCGTCCTTTGGTCATTGGGAAGATGAAAACCCGCGGTGGCTGGGCGATAGCTAGCGAAACTTGTGCCCTGGATTTAATAGGGGCCGAGTTCTATCGGGACCTGCGGGGCGGGGAAATCGCGATTATTAATGAGGACGGGCTCCAGATTGAACGTTATTGCCCGCCGGCAGACACTTGCGTAGCTGCCATGGAATATATTTATTTCGCTCGCCCTGACTCCAATATTTTGGGGAAAAATGTCCATGCGGTACGCAAACAGTGCGGGATGA
>CAMYAU010000124.1 GCA_947253735.1 uncultured Varibaculum sp.
GTCTCTTGGTCAGGCCAATCCAAAATCGAATCAAACAGGTAGGTGTAGGCATCCGAGTCTGAAGACACTAGCCGGCCGGCGGCGGGCAATACATTGCGCATATATAGCTCATAAAGTCGGGCGATCAGGGACGAGGGCGGAGTTGAGAACTCCATAATCGCCAGCTTGCCCCCTGGCTTGGTTACCCGTGCCAGTTCGCGCAGCGCCTTCGCCGGGTCATGCATATTCCTAAACCCGAACGAACAGGTCACCGTGTCGAATGCTTCATCGGCGAATGGCAAATCGTGGGCATCACCCACAACAAAATTCAGTTCCCGATGACGCTTTCGCCCTTCCGCAACCATGCCTGCTGAAAAATCACAGCAGGTTACCTCGGCGCCTGCACGATGAAAACTCAGCGAGGAAGTGCCAGTACCGGCAGCGATATCAAGTATCTTTTGCCCAGGACGGGGTGCCACTACCTGCTGCAGACAACGCCGCCAAATCCGGTGCTGCCCAAAAGTCATCACATCATTAGTCAAGTCATACCGGGCTGCTACCTGGTCAAACATCCCAGATACTTCCTCAGGTTGTTTATCTAAACCAGCAGCTGCCGGCGGGTTATTTTCGCTCAAAATAGCTCCTTCAAACTAGGGCACCTGTCAGGTTACTCAGAAACGCGGTCCCAATCCAGCGAGATTGAACCCACGCCGTTTAGCTTTAGCCTTTTGCAGGGCTTTGCTGATCCGGGAGCGACGCCGAAAATCAATCACCGGCCAGCCCCGTTGGAAAGCCCGCACTCGCAACCAAATATCTGGATTTATTGCCGAAGGCTTGCCCACCAGAGTAAGTAGGGGCATATCGTTATCGGAATCTGAATAGGCGAAACAGGACGCAAGATCGTAACCGCGCTCCCTTGCCAGCGAGACTACTCTCTCCCGTTTACCTTGGGCATGCATGAGCTCCGAGGCTAGCCGCGCCTCATAAATCCCATCTTTCACCGCGACTTCCGTGCCGATACCCCCGGTTAACCCCAAGCGTTGCGCCAACATTTGTGGAAGTTCCGAGGGGGCGGCAGAGATCAACCAAATATCATGCCCGGCTGCCTGGTGTCGTTTGATGAGGCCCTGCGCCTGAGGAAATAGTTTCTTCTCTAACAGGTCACACACTTCCTGGGAAATCGCCATTATTTCCTGACGAGAATGCCCCGCCATAACCTGTAAAGCGCGCTTTTTTACCTGCTCAACCCGCTCTTGATCCTCTCCCAGCACTACGTATAGGAATGCTTGGCGGGCAGCAAAAAACAAATCGCGAATCCCGAAAAATCCGTGACGGAATAGTTCCCGGGTCAAAATCCAGGAACTGGCTCCTCGAATCACGGTTTCATCAAGATCGAAGAAGGCTGCTACCTTCGGTTTCGCATTCACCTTTCTAGCCTACCCATCTGACGCCCCTGCTTGCACCTGGCCGAGACAAAACCAGTTTTGTTAATGTGGAGAACATGCAGAACCTGACCACTATTCATCTGATGCGCCACGGGGAAGTTGATAATCCCGAGGGGGTTTTATATGGACGCCTCCCCGGCTATCATTTAACAGATCTTGGCAGGCAAATGGCGCAGATGAGCGCGGAATATCTTCTGAAAAAGGGTGCCTATTTAGAGGCCATCGTTTCCTCTCCCCTAGAGCGGGCAGTAGAGTCGGCAACTCCAGCCTCCAAACTGTTCGATTTACCCATTCATACCGACAAGCGGCTTTTAGAGTCGATGAATATGTTTGAGGGCGAAGTGGTCAACGGTAACCGTGCCGCCCTTTTCCACCCGCGCAATTGGCCGCGTTACCGCAATGTTTTCCGTCCTTCCTGGTGCGAACCTTATGCGGTGCAAGCCAGCCGCGTTACGGAAGCGGTGCGTTCTGCTCTCCATCTGCCGATTACCGATCCTTCCCGCCTAGGACGCTCCGCCGATGGCTCGTCGATTCGCGAAATTTTGATAGTGTCCCACCAGTTACCTATTTGGTCTTTCCGGCTATTTGTGGAGGGCCGCCCGCTGGCGCATATTCCCACGCAACGACAATGCGCTCTAGCTTCTCTAACTTCCCTTACTTTCTTGGGTAATACCCTGATCGGTTTGGACTATTGTGAGCCTGCAGCCCCACTATTAGCACAGGCATCCGATATGGTTCCGGGCACTTCCGACGCCGCCTTAAATCAAGGGAAATAGCGACACTGCCAGCTGGAACCGCTTGGATTTTTCCCTTGATAAATATCTATGGGAGCGGGTAGTCCACCCCGGGGGTAACTAGAAAAATTTAGTCTTTAGAGGAAGGTTTTTCCGGAGGGTTCGCGTCCGGATTTTCTGCGTCCTCACCGGCGTCCTCAACAGAGTTATTCTCGTCTTCACCAGCGACACCTTCCCCACTAGCAGCATTTTTCTGATTCTTTGCCGCCCGCTTTCTAGCTGCTTCCTCGGCCTCGCGAGCCAACCTTTCCCGCCTCATTTTCGCCTCTAAAGAGAATAAGAAATCAGGATTATCATCCGGAGCCTGGGGTATCTCCGGTTCCTGCGAGCGGGATCTCTCCCCGCTACCTCGAAAAATCTCCAGCGGATTGCGGGGAATCTCTATCCTGCCATCTGCGCTTTCGGCTTTACTCGCCCAGGAAATTACGATCCACGCCAGCGGGCCAAAAAGCGGCACCACAATGATAATTAACAGCCAAAAAACCCGGGGGAGCCGTCCAGGAAGCTCTGATTTATCCGTGCGCAAACAATCCACTAGCGCATATACCGCTAGCAGAATCTGTACGAGGGCAATAACTACCGCAGCCATGTTCCCAGCCTAACAACTATTAATTTTTTGGTCTGCCTATAACCCCTGCAAAGCCCAGTGCAGCGCGATAGCCAGGCCATAGCCCAGGGTGAGTTGCCCCACCCGTTTCAAAGTTTTTATCAGCTCTTTACCGCTGGCTCCCTGCAATACTTTCATCATTAAAATGCTGGCCCAAAGCGCCATAGCCAGACCAAATAGCAGAGCCTCCCAGCGAACAGTAAAGGAAAGTACCCCCAGTACCAAAGCCACATACAGATAGCAGGCAAACAGGTAGCGCGAGCCCTTATCCCCTAACTTCACCGCTAGCGTATTTTTGCCACTTAGCTGATCACCGGGAATATCACGCAAATTGTTGACCAGTAACAGCGCACACGAGAGTAACCCGATTCCACTGGCTGCAACCCAGCTGCGCCATGGCAAATTATGGGTTTGAACCCAAATCGTTCCCTGCACTGCCAATAGACCAAAAAAGGCAAACACCATCACTTCGGCTACCCCCGGCAGATAGCCGTAGGGGTGTTTTCCTCCGGTGTAGAACCAAGCTGCGAGAGCCGCCAACACCCCTAAGCCAATCAGAGCGTAGCTTCCCGCCCACACACAAAGGACGATTCCGCAGATTCCCGCGAATGCGTAGCAACTGAGGGCGGCTACTAGCACCGTGCGGGGCGCCGCTAAACCTGCTCCGGTCAGGCGCTGTGGACCTACCCGTTTTCCTTTGGCATCGGTGCCGCGAATCCCATCGGAATAGTCATTAGAGAAATTCACTCCAACTTGGAAAAATAAGGCTACTAGCAGCGCTAATACTGATTTTCCTATCGAGGCCTGTCCCAGGCCGATCGCGCCGCCAATCCCCATAATCACCGGGGCTAAAGAGGCGGGTAAAGTTTTTGGACGGGCGGCTTCAATCCACTGCGAACCAGTTGCCATTAGGACAAAATCCCTTCCTTCACCAAGTACTTCTTAGCTGAGTCTGAATGCATTTACTAAAACTTTATGCCTGCATCCATGTTCTGCGACTAACTTAACGGATCCAGGCTTCTCCGGCAGCTATTCGGCGCGCAGCCAAATCCTGGCAGGCTGCCCTATCAATATTTCCCTGCAGATTAGTAGGGATTTGATCTACCAGTACGAGGGCACGGGGAGCATGCGCTCGATCTAGTTGTCCGGTTACCAGGGAACGTACCAGCATCGCTAAATCCGTCGCCGGCTCTGATTCATCTTCTGTCGGAACGGTAGCTTGCGGCGCCCACTCTTTGCCCCCACTGGCACGTTTAGCCGGGAGTCTGGTCGCAGCGATTTCCATCTCCTCCAAATCTCCGTCTAGATCATCGGGCAAAGCTACCGGAGTAAGCGAGGCAGCGTCGTCAGCAGGGAAGAAAATTTTCCCGTCGGGGGTGGGGTTTGCAGTTCCCCGTGCCACTTCATATATCCCCGCTGGCAATTCCCCGGTTTCGGCGGCAGCGACCACGTCAACATCGGCTCCTCGAATCTTTGCGGCCATTGCCGCCATCGCTGCTTCCA
>CAMYAU010000125.1 GCA_947253735.1 uncultured Varibaculum sp.
TCTTATGGCCATAACTCGGTATCGAACAATATCAGTGCAGTTAATCTACTTAATATCAAACGGCTAGCCAGGAGGAACCCGGTAATGATGCCTTTCCAAGTGCCTAATCAAATTTATCTCGGATCTGGCTATATTCGGCAGTTAGCCAATCTGGAGCTAGGTACTAAAATTACGGTGATTACCAATCAACGTGCCGCCAATAACGGGCAATTGGATGTGGTGATGCAACTGCTGTATGCCCGCAGCAATAAAATATCTGTTCAGGTTATTGATGATGCGGAAAGGCATTTCAGTACCCAATATCTAGAGAAGAAAGTTCGTGAAATTGCTGGGTACGCCCCTCATACTGTTATCGCTGTGGGGGAGCGTTGCGTGATTAATGCCGCCAAATTCCTGCGTTTATTTGCGGCGTGCCCCGAGTTGTCGGTTAAGGACGTTTGTGGTGGGCACATCTCTTTACCGGCTCACATTAATTCTCCGCAGCTTATCTGTGTTCCTACTATTACCGGAGGGCGTGCTTCAGTCGCACCCTCGGCTGCTATTACCGATGCAGATACGGGTTTTGCTCGTCCAGTTAAATCGACCGCATTTCTGCCGCAAATCGTGGTTATGGATACTACCTTGGCGCCCTATAGTCGAAAAGATACGCTACGGCGCGGTTTCCAGGGCGTCGCCTGTGCTATCGAAGCCTATACTTCTACCCAAGCCAGCGAATATACCGATTCTTTGGCTCTGCACGGCCTAGAGAATGTCTATAAGACGCTGCCGCGGGTAGTTAGTGCCGCGGAAGAGAGTCAAGAATTGGCTGACCAGCGGGAAAAGGTGATTGAAGGGGCGTTCTTGATTTCTACTGCCCAGGGGAATACCGCAATGGGGCTGGCCGGTTCGCTGACCAAGACGTTTGCTGCCGCTTTTGGAGGCAGTAATCAGGAATATTTCCCGGCAGTACTACCCAATGTGGTGCGGTTCTTAGGAGCCCGTCCGCGCAAATTTGTGGCTTCACCGAACTATCTGCGTTTCCAGGCTCCCCAGCAGCTAGCCGAGATTTGTCGTCGACTAGGAATCAAAGCTAGAGAAGAGGAAGCCGGTGCAGCTCTTGCCCAGGCTTTGGAAAACTTGGTTTCCACCTTTGGGGTGCCTTCAAAAGTGCAAGATTTCGAGATCTCGGAAGCTGATTTTCTGGAGCAACTCCCCAAGCTCGCCCAGCGTACTTTCGATCGTGAGTCCTACTCGGGCACGCCGCGTAAAGCTACCATGGCGGAAATAGAAAATATGCTTAAGGCTTGCTATTACGGGGAAGAGTTCGTTTCTTAATCCCCTAACGAGTAGATCTGCGGGGACGTTTCTATAGCGCCCCCGCCTACCTATATTTGTTGTTTCTAACGTGCTAGCTCTATCTAGAGGGTGGGGTCAGCGGTGAGTACCTCTGCTACCTCAGCTTGGGTAGGACCATAGGCTCCCACCTTACTTACCGTGATTCCGGAGGTAATAGTTGCCCGGTGCAGAGCGTCTTGGATATCGCTGAGGCGAGCTTGCCGTAGACGCTGTTTGGCTTCGGCCGAGCCCAGCAGTCCTGCATCTAACAGTCCCGAAATCAGGCCGGCCATAAAGGAATCTCCGGCTCCCACCGTGTCTTTGACCTTGATAGTCAGGGGATCTACCGCCAGCATATCCCGGTCATTTGCGCAAAGCGCATAGGAAGCCCACGGGCCGCGAGTAGCTACAATTAGGCCTGGCCCCATGGCTTTCCACTGGTGTAACACGGTCTCAATGGGAGTGTCTTTACCGTAGAGCCAAGCAATGTCCTCGTCGCTAGCTTTTACCACATCAGCTAGGCTGATTAGTTCTTCGATCCGCGGACGCACTTTCTCTGGGGTGCCCATCAAAGAAGGACGCACATTGGGGTCATAGCTGACGGTTCCTTGAGTTGACATGGCTTTGACCGCCTCGACCACTGCAGAGGCGCCCGGTGCCAAAGTCGCAGCGAAACTTCCGGTATGCAAGTGGCTAAGGCTAGTGACTTCCGGCAGGGGCGGGACTTGCCACTCTAGCTCGAAATCATAGGTCGCTTGCCCATTATCGTCGATTTGAGCGTTAGCTATCGGGGTTTTCTGAGCGTTAGCGCTACCAGGCACCACGCTTACTCCGGCGGAGGCTAGTTTTTCTTCTAGGGTCTTACCACGATCGTCTTTGCCCCACCAGGAAGCCAGGGAGGTGGGGTGGCCTAAACTAGCTACTCCGCAAGCCACGTTAAAAACGCTGCCCCCAACTTTTTCTTCCACAGTACCTGCACGTTTAATAACGTCAATCAGGGCTTCTCCCAGGCAAAGTACGGGACGCTCAGTTGATCTCATATCGCTCATGATAGTTACTCCCCACCTAGTTTCTTTGGCGTCACTTCCAGGAAAATCCCTTTAGATTCCGGCATGAGTTTCAATACCCACAGAAGCTGGCTACACAAACACAAAAAGAATGATGGTTGTGAGCAGCTAGCAACTATTCTAAGCACGGTGATCCCGGTAACCTAACAAGTTACCGGGATCACCGTTAGCAATCATATGGACTAGGTAGCAGGGTTTTAGCTCGGATGGCTACTTTTGCAATTCGTCAGTGGTAACCATGAAGCCTTCTACGGGCAGCTGGCTGCGGACAATCAATAGATTGTTGGTGTCTGCAGGAAGGGTATATTCCCAAGTTGCCTCCGCCGGTTTATCTGTTCCGCAGGCCACTTTGGTTAGCTGTCCCTTTCGATCGGAAGTGCTCTCCTGGCTGTCCGGGGCGATCCACACGTGGATAGTGGTTGGTTTTACCGTCTGACAATAGAAACCAATTTTAAATTTATTCCCAGCTTTCCAATCGCCATTGTGGTTTAGATATAGGTTGTAACTCTTGATTTTATCTTTGCTAAAGTTCGCGAAAGTCGCATCAATCCGTTCCGAGGTAACTCCCTTTTCCTCGGCAAATGCTTTACCTTTTTCCTTCCATTTTTTCTCTAGGGCATCAGCATCATCCACCTTCACCTCTTTGCTTTCTTGCTCTGGTAGCAGCACATTCTCAGTGGTGGAAATCAGCCCTATTTTCTGTTCCGGGGCTTTGCTTTCCGGAGCCGACTTCTTTTCCCCGCCGCTCCCACTGCTCCCGCCACCTCCGCAGGCAGATAGGCTAATAGCTAGGGCGAATGCGCCCGCTAAGGCGAATAGTTTTCTCATGGTGGTTCCCTCCCATTGTTAAGACCGATGGAGCTCCCTCGCCCCACTTAGCTCCACCCTAGGAAGACGATCAGTAAATGTAATCACCCATAAGTACGTATTTTCGGACTGCTAACTAGCGGGAACGTGGCAGTCGCGCGCGTAGGGTAAAACTGGGGGCGGTTAGAATCTCCAAGGAGCCCCCTGCAGATTCCAAACGAGCTTCCAAACCGCTCAGACCGGTACCGTAAGTCGGGGTAGTGGTGACCACCCCCGGATTAGAAACCTCCAGCCAGTAGCTATGGGCATCCTCCCACATATGTGCAGTCATTTCAGTGGAGGTGGTGTGGATCAGTACGTTGGTAATTCCCTCCCGCAGCACCTGTACAAACAGGAGTGCCCGGTCTTCTTCAGCCGGTAAATCCCCGCAAATATGTAGATCCAACTGAGCAGAGCTCGCCAAGTCTTGCAAGGTAGCCAGCCAAACTGCCGCGGGAATCGTAGCTCGGTCATGGCTTAAATCAGTCGGTAGTTGCCCTAGTAAAGCCTGTAGCTGTGTTAGCCGCTCCTCGTCTGCTACTCCGTCCTCTAAGAAACGATGTACAAAAGAAATCCGCTGCGAAATGGTGTCATGAATAGCGGAACGAGTTCGTAAAACCAGACGCTTGGTGAGTGCTTCCTCAAGGCGTGCAGTTTCTTGCGCGAGTTGTTTTTGGCGATCCTGAAAACTGTCAATCTCATCCGACAATTCCTGGCTCAAAGACATATATTTACTGACGTCCAGGGCAATCAGTTGTGTTAAAACGTGGCCTTTTTCCGCCAATTGGGTGCGATTAAGCATCCAGGTTTTCCCCTGGGGATCGTTTATCCGAAAGTTAGCGGTGGTATTTTCGGTAATTCCGCCCTGACCAGAGTCTTCTTTAGGGGTACTAGCAGGAACTATTTTGTCAGTTGCCAGCTGACGGAGTTGAGCAGCCAAGGTATCGTAATTAGTTAGAGAAGTCAGGTCTAAGCTGTCAAGCAGTCCTTCCATGCTGGAATTGACTAGCTTATTGTGTCCCCGAGAATCAGAAAACAGCACCCCATGTTCGGGACGGTCTAAAGCTTCTTTGATACTAA
>CAMYAU010000126.1 GCA_947253735.1 uncultured Varibaculum sp.
CAAGTCCGCCGAGCTGAAAGCGCGGGCGATATTCTCGATATTTTTGCAACCCGCCTCGCGGTTTTCCACCTGGAACAAGGAATCTCCCTTGACCTAGAAATAGACGATATCGACTTTGCTAAGGGAACCATCCACCTTTTAGGTGAAGATACCTCCGGCACTATCGCGGCCGGCCGGATTTCCCCACCGAAAATCGGGATTCCCGCCGACCTCGCAGAAATGTTTCCTCAGTTACCGCGGGACACTATAACCGGAAATTTAGGACGTTTCGCCGTACTTCCCGCAGCCCGCGGGTGCGGTAACGGTAAAGAACTGGTACTCGGCGCCGAACGTTTAGCGCTTAGCAGCTGGGCGAATTCCGAGGGCGGCGGGACGCTGCTACTACAAATCGCAGCCCAAGTGCCAGTAATCGGGTTCTATCAAAAGCTTGGTTACCGGCTAGTTACTTCCCGCGACCCTTACCTGGATGCGGGAATTGAACATCGTGACCTGGTGAAGCTGGTGGAGCCGCAGGCCAGCGTAGTGCAGTTCCCTGGCCGTTGGCTTTAGGCCGCGCGGGGGATTGGTTTTATCCGAGCAGGCGCGGTGGGCATAAGAATTCGGAAAACGTCGCTACGTTTTCCGAATTCTTGGGCGGGAGGAAAAACCAATCCTCCGCGCACCAACGTCAGTCAGTTGCGTGCGGGTAAAGAGGGATTTGATTCTCCTCTAGTGTCATCAATTTGATTGATTTTAAGCCTCGGCCTGCTGCTTGGCGCGGCGGTATCCCCAGGCGGCTAAAGCAACGAAGATAGCCAGCCCCACGAGGGAGGACACCCCCGACCAGGAATCAGGCACGATAGCCAGGGGCTCCTCGTTGCCGGTAGTGCCCACAATCGCGGCATAAACCACGCCCCATAGGCTTTCGCCTACGATTAACCCGGTAGCCAGCAGGGTGCCCATTCGGGACGCGGCCTCGGGATTCTTCCGAGTTTTTGCCCAACGGTTAAAGAGAACCCCGCAAGTCGCGCCAATCGGAATCAGAATGGTCAAGGTAATAGGTAGATACATTCCCATCCCCACTGCGATCGGGGGGAGTGAGTAACGAGAAGTGGTGCGTTTTAAGATCTCATCGATCAGGATGATTGCCACCCCGATCAATGCCCCAAGTCCCAGGCGACTCCAATCGATATCGCCTCCAAATACTCCCTTAGTAAGCTCTGAAATGAGGGAGGCTTGCGGCGCTGCCAGCGCGTTCTTGCCAGCTCCGGGTGCTCCTTGGAAACCAAAAGCACTATTCATCAGGTGTAGCACCGGAGGGATAATTAGGGAACCAAAAATTACCCCGATAATTAACGCTACCTGCTGTTTCCAAGGGGTAGAGTTAACTAATTGTCCGGTTTTTAGATCTTGGAGATTGTCATTAGAAATGGTGGCGATCCCGAAGACAATAGCTGCAGTAAATAGGGTATAGGCAACTAAGGTTTTGGGGTCACTTCCAGCGGGTACTGCCGCCTTAATCACCAGGGCAGTCAAAATTGCAACTAGGATCCCGACTCCCGATACCGGACTGTTAGAAGAGCCGATTAGTCCTGCCATATAACCGCAGACACTAGCCACCGCTAACCCGAGAGCCAAAATGAATAGGATTGACAAGAAAATCAGGCCACCAGTGTGATGCTCCAAGGGGGTGCCTTTTAGGAATAGCCAGAGCAAGACTCCAATGGGAAGCATCAAAGCCAAGGTGATACCCACAACCCAGGCCGGGGAAAGGTCGCGTTCTTGGGCAGGTAGTTCCACTCCTGCTTTACGTTGCCGAGATGCAGCCAGAGATTCCCGCATTCCCTGAATAATTGGGCCGATGATTTTCAGGAAAGTCCAGATAGCGGCAACAGCAATAGCCCCGGCACCTACGAAACGCACATCGGAAGTAAATATTCCTTGCACTCCCTCGGCAAAATCTCCGGTGCCGAGCTGGCCGGAAGAAAAGTAGGGGAGCAGTACCCCATAGCTGATGACCATGCCGCAGATCATGGCGATGCCCACCCCCAGACCGACCAGGTGACCGATGCCGATGAGTGCCAAGGAAAGGCTGGTGCCTACCATGGTTCCCCCAGCGCCGACCTTGAAAACGGTGGTTACGCTGGAGAGCGCAACTTTCAGGTTGGTGAGTAGGGAAAAGAAGGCAGAGGAAATTGCTCCCCAAATAATCACATGCAGACCTCGGCGATTATCAGCGGCACCTTCGCTAGTGTCCCCAACTTTTAATACTTCCGCGGCTGCTACACCCTCGGGAAAAGCCAGGTCAGAACCGGTTACGAGGGCGCGACGCAAGGGGATAGAGTAGGTGACCCCTAAGATGCCACCTAGCGCACACAGAGCAGCGGTCGTCCAATAGGGGAATCCGCTCCACCAGCCCACCATGATTAGGCCGGGCAGCACGAAAATGATTGCTGATAAAGTGCCGGCCGCTGATGCGATGGTCTGTACTATGTTATTTTCTTGGACGGTATGATCCTTGAAATACCGCAGAATTGCCATAGAAATAACGGCGGCCGGAATCGAAGTGGCGAAAGTTAGTCCGACTTTCAGTCCGAGATAAACGTTTGCGGCAGTAAAAATCAGGGTGATAATCCCCCCGATAATCACTCCGCGAATAGTGAGTTCTTTTACTGCTGTTTTTGATTCAGTTGTCATTTCCCGGCAATCTCCTTGGTTAAATACACCAAAAACAGGATACGACCCGGTGAAAGGGATTAAGAAATCCGGATGTACTTAGTTAGTTGAAAGAAAATAGAAAAGTTTGGATCGGGGATACAGTTAGTGAACAATCTGGAGGACACAAATCCCCCCCCTCGACCGACACCAGTATATCTCTCGGGGCGGAGCCCACTAGTTGCTGCCCTAGTGTTTAGTATCGTCACTTGGGGTCATCCTAGAGCTGGGAAGGGTACCGGGAATCTATGCTAGTGCCCTTTAGGAAATCTCGTTGCTGTGCTTCGTGTTTTTCTAAGCTACTAGTAAAGTTAAGTGTTAAGGCTTGGGCAAGGTTTCAAATTAGGACTGAGTCGCTCAAAGTCGAGCTATCGCTAGTTTAGTCAGGTTTTAGGGCTGACTTAGAAGTATTTAAAGGATGTGGAGAGATGCAGGAACTACTAGCCAAGCAGGCACGTCACGCTTTTGATGAATTTCTAGTTCCGGGTGATTTTATAGCTGCCACCCCTTACGGCTCGGGACATATTAACGAAACTTTTTTGGCTAAATATCGGCTAGACGATGGTAAGGAATGTTCGCTGATCTTACAACGTATAAATACTGATATTTTTACTAACCCGATGCAGCTAATGGATAATATCGCGGCGGTAACCGAGTTTTTGGGGGAACGTATCCAGGAAGAGGGGGGCGATCCCGATCGGGAGACTTTGCAAATAATTCGTACTCGTGACGGGCAGTCTTGCTATCTTGACCCCGATGGCAACTGGTGGCGGATGTATGTTTTTATTGATCATGCTTTTTCTTTGGACCTGATTGAAAATCCCGAGGATTTTTATCATTCGGGTTTAGCTTTTGGTAGTTTTCAACGCCGCCTAGCCGATTTCCCAGCAGATTCTCTATATGAGGTGATACCGCGATTCCATGACACGGTAGATCGGTATGCGCAGTTCGAGAAAGCATTGTCTGTTGATCCCCTAGGGAGAGCTAGTCAGGTTAAGGAAGATATTGATTTCTTTCGCCGCTATGAGCATTTAGCTCACAAGTTCGCTGATTTGCAAAAGGCAGGAAAACTGCCGCTGCGAGTAACCCATAACGATACCAAGCTAAATAATGTTTTACTTGACGAGAATACAGGGAAAGCAATAGCGGTTATTGATTTGGATACGGTGATGCCGGGATTAGCAATGAATGATTTCGGAGATTCAATTCGTTTCGGGGCATCAACCGCCGCTGAAGACGAGGTTGATTTGAACAAGGTTTCTTGTTCTATGGAGCTATTTGCCGCCTATACTAAAGGATTCTTAGAGGGGGTGCAGGGCAGTTTAACTGATCTTGAAGTTGAGTTACTTCCGGTAGGTGCCCAGGTTATGACCTATGAGTGTGGAATGCGCTTTTTAACTGACTATATTTTAGGCGATCACTATTTTAAGATTCATCGTCCGGAGCATAATTTGGATCGTGCTCGAACTCAATCGAAGTTGGTTGCTGATATGGAAGATAAATTCTCTCAGATGCAGCAGATTGTTAAAAAGTATTCT
>CAMYAU010000127.1 GCA_947253735.1 uncultured Varibaculum sp.
CCCTAGCAGGGCGGTGCCGGCGCAAATACCAATAACTCGAAGAACTTTGTTATTCATAAGACTGTCTTTCTGCGGCTAATAGCTAGGGTTAGCTTATCAAGAGGGCGCGGTCAGCTCTATTTTTGTGCGTCTGTTGTTACTTTCCCAAAGGGAGTAAGGACATTTTGCAGCAATTGCGTCACCCACTGGGCTAAGGGTTCATCGTGAAGAGCACCTTGTCCCAGTTTTTCTCCCTTAGGTGACGGCACCAAAATTTGGCGCACCGCCGGTTTAATTACCGTTCCCGGATGTAGCCGCTTGATCCGCAGCATTTGGGAATCCGCCAAACTAATCGGGGCAAAGCGCACAAACCGTCCCTGAGCCACGATTTCTTTGATACCCAAGGCTCGTGCTTTCATCCGTAGCTTCGCCACTGTGAAAAGCAGCTCCACATTTGCTGGTGGCACCCCATAGCGGTCAGTCATTTCCTCCCGAACCGCGTCCAGCTCGGTTTCTTTCCGCACGCTCGAAAGCTTCTGATACATCTCTAGGCGCAGCCGCTCTGAATCCATATATTCGGGGGGAATATGTGCATCAATCGGCAGTTCAATCCGTACTTCAGTATCTTCGTCCCCTCGATCTGCGCCCTCTTTGAAACCGCGCACGGCCTCGGAGACCATCCGGATATACAGGTCAAACCCGACCCCGGCGATGTGTCCAGACTGTTGCCCACCAAGCAAGTTTCCCGCTCCCCGAATCTCCAAATCTTTTTGCGCGACTGCCGTGCCTGCCCCTAAATCGGTATTAGCGGCAATGGTTTGCAAGCGTTCTTGCGCGGTGTCGGTCAGCGGTTTATCGCCCGGATAGAAGAAGTAAGCGTAGGCGCGTTCCCGCCCGCGCCCTACTCGTCCTCTTAACTGGTGTAGTTGGGAGAGCCCCATCCGATGCGCCCCGGAAACAATCAGGGTATTAGCGTTGGAAATATCTAGCCCAGTTTCCACAATCGTGGTGCAAACTAGCACGTCAGCTTGGTGGTTCCAGAAATCAACCATCACCTCTTCCAGTTGTTTTTCATGCATTTTTCCGTGCGCCACCGCGATCCGGGCTTCTGGAACCAGTTCGGAAAGATGCGCCGCTACCCGATCGATCGATTCTACCCGGTTGTGCACATAGAACACCTGCCCATCGCGCAATAATTCTCGCCGAATCGCCGCTTTCACCTGCTTGTCTTGATAAGCGCCGACAAAGGTGAGCACCGGGTGACGTTCTTCCGGCGGAGTCGACAGCGTGGATAGTTCCCGAATCCCGGTTACTGCCATTTCCAAGGTGCGCGGAATCGGGGTGGCCGACATAGAAAGCACATCCACATTGGTGCGCAGGGCCTTTAGAGTTTCTTTGTGTTCGACCCCAAAACGCTGCTCTTCGTCGATTATTACCAGTCCCAGGTTCTTGAACCCTACTTCCCCGGTAATCAAACTATGGGTTCCAATCACCAAATCGATTTCGCCGCCACGTAACTGTTCTTTGAGTTCTCGCGCCTGGGCAGGGGTGGAAAAGCGCGATAGCTGCCCGATTTTTACCGGGAAGGGCGCGAAACGGTCAGAGAAGGTCTCAAAATGCTGTTTTACCAGCAGCGTGGTTGGCACCAACAGTGCAACTTGGAACCCTTCTTGGATAGCTTTGAAAGCCGCGCGCACCGCCACCTCGGTTTTCCCGAACCCTACATCCCCGCTGAGCAGGCGATCCATGGGGGCAGGCTTTTCCATATCCGCCTTGACCTCATCGATCGTGGCAAGCTGATCGGGAGTTTCCTGGTATTCGAACGCATCCTCAAGTTCTTTTTGCCAGGGAGTATCGGGACCGAAAGCGTGACCTTTAGTAGCTTGCCGCGCCGCATACAGGCGGATTAGTTCCGCGGCGATTTCCCGGGTAGCTTTGCGGGCACGGTTCTTTGTCTTGGCCCAATCAGCTCCCCCCATCTTGTTTAGCTGCGGAGTATCTGATCCAGCATAACGAGACACCAAATCCAAAGAGTCGGTGGGAACATAGAGCCGGTCACCAGCATGACCCCGCCGTGAAGGGGCATATTCCAACACTAAATATTCACGAGTAACTGTGTCTTGACCTTTACCGATAGTGCGTTTAGTCATCTGCACGAAGCGTCCCACCCCATGCTGGGAGTGCACCACATAGTCCCCGGGTTTTAGAGCAAGGGGATCAACGATGGTTTTCCCGCGCCGACTAGCCAATTTGCGGGGAGCTTGCGCCAGACGCGGAGAGCGACCAGTCAGATCCGCCTCCGCCAATACCAACAGCCGGGAGGCTTTCAGGGCAAAACCAGCGGCGATTTTGCCGGCAGTAACCAGAACGCTTCCCTTTTCTATATCCGAGGACGCAGCTAGGGTTTCTACTGCTTGCGCAGGCAAGCCTGCCTCGGAAAGATTAGCGGCAAACCGGCTGGCCAATCCGCGTCCCGAACAAGAGACAATCACTTGCCAACCGGCGTTTAGATATTGACTTAAGTCTTTAACTGCCTGGTCAATATGTCCACGGTACCCTTTGGTCGCCCGTGCTTGCAGACTGCTTTGACCGTTGTAAACATAGGTGGGTCGAGTAGTTTCGCTCAGCCCGTTTTCTTCTTCTCCGCCGCTTAATTCTTCCATGAGAGTTCCGCTCTCAGCGGCCGGTTCCTCCTCACTTTCGGCGGCCAAAATATCCGCGCTAGGTAGACCAGTTAGTTCCCACCAGCCAAGACCATTATCGAGAGCCTCTTGATTGAAATCATTGAGACTTTGGAGGGCGCGGGCAGCTTGGATAGGGATTTTTCCGCCTCCGGCGGCCGCTTGCCAGGCAGCCTGCTCAAACTCGTGAGAGGTTGCCAGTAAATCTGCGGCGCGGCGGGCTACTTTCCCCGGTTCGTCAATCACGATGGTGGTATCCCCAGGAAGCAAGGAGACCATGCTTTGTAGTCCCGGCGCCAATACCGGGGCTAAAGATTCCATTCCCTGTACCGCGATCCCTTGGCTGATCAGTTCTAACATATCGGCCACGCCTGGTAGGGAGGGTTGCAGCTCCCTAGCCCGCTGCTTCACCTGGTCGCTTAACAGCAGTTCCCGGCAGGCTGGCGCCCAGATCCCGGCGGGGCTCTTTTCCAGGCTGCGCTGATCAGAGAGGGAGAAATAACTTACTTCTTCTAGGGTGTCGCCAAAGAAATCTAGGCGCTGGGGGTGGGATTCCCCCGGAACAAATACGTCAACGATTCCTCCGCGCACCGCGAATTGTCCGCGCGTGGATACCAAATCGGTTTTCTCGTATCCCAGCTCCAGTAGGCGGGCAGCCAGCTTGTCCAGAGGACAATCCTCGCCCTCTTGAATTTTTAGGGGTTCAATCTCAGTTAAACCGGCTACTACCGGCTGCAATAGTGCCCTAATAGGAGCTACCAGAATAGAAATATCCCGTCCGGGACCGCTGGCTTCCGGATGAGTCAGGCGGCGCAAAGCGGCGATTCGCTGCGCCATTGTATCGGCGCGGGGAGATAGACGTTCATGGGGGAGAGTTTCCCAAGAGGGGAAGCGGGCAACTCGGGGTAGATAGCCGGCTAGTTCCGCCTCTACTTGTTCGGCTGAGCGACCCGATGCAGTTACGTACAGGATTAGGCCGCGCCGCTTAGCAACCGCGTCTGCAGCCCCGGAAACTAATGCCGTTTTTTCTGAGGAAGAGGGCAGCGGGGAAAAAATCCCGTTACTTACATCGGTTTGTGCTGCTGCCGCGGCTAACGCGGGCCTTAGCCCCACAGGACAATACAGCGACTGAACGCTGGCGGGGTGAGAAAAGAACTCTTTAGCTGCCGGCTCGCTAGCTACTTTTTCTACTACGGCTTGCAAACTCATCGTGTCCATCCTAGAGGAGTGAGCCGTCTAGTTCACTTTCGCTAAACGATCACGGTAACCGCAATTTTGCGAGGGCACGCCCTCGCCTGCAAGTAAATAGTGGCGATCTAACGGGTGTAAACGTCGAAATGGTTACCCCGGGTGCCGCGGTCATAGACCTTGCCGGGCGCACCAAACGGAGTATTAATAACCGTGCCTTTGGGAGCATCATTTGCCAGCACAATGTATCCATCTGCATCGGTTACGTATCCACCCGCATTTACGTGGCGGCCAGGAATCTTCAGGCCCCCACCAGGTAATACTTTTTGAGAATAGTAAGTGAACTTATAGCCACTCCAAT
>CAMYAU010000128.1 GCA_947253735.1 uncultured Varibaculum sp.
TTTTGCAGCGCCATCAGGTTCCAATTGCTGACGGTGTCATTGGAATACTCCGAAGGGAATGCCACGTAGACGTGTAAGCCAGAACGATCTAAAGAAGCTAGCCGATCCTTGACCTTGTCTGCTTGTGACCCCAGTTTGTTTCCCGGATCATACACGTGATCGGAAATCTTGGGGGGTTCCTCGGCATGGGCAACATTCCCGGTAACTGTAAAACTGGTAAAAAGTGCAGCTAGAAGCACTATTGCCAGCAAAGCAGCTTTTTTAATGACTCTCACTTAAGTTTCTCCCTAACTAATGAGGCAAGCCCGGAGCGGATTAAATCCTCACTTTGCATTATCATATGCAAAGAAGCGGGTTATATGTTGGCTCATGTAACCTAGATTGAGAAAAAGTAGGGGAGAAAACAGTGCCAACCGGAAAAGTTAAGTGGTTTGATGCCGACAAAGGGTTCGGGTTTATCACCGCGGAGGACGGTTCGCAGGTGTTTTTACATGCTAGCGTATTGCCTGCTGGTGCCAAACCTCCTTCGGCGGGAACCCGGGTAGAGTTTTCAGTTGCTGACTCGCGTCGCGGCCCGCAAGCCCTATCGGTGCAGATATTGCAGCACGCGCCCTCGGTAGCAAAAAATTTGCGACGTAAACCCAATGCCATGGTGCCGGTAGTTGAAGACCTGATTAAATTATTGGACGCCGCTTCGGGGCATTTGCGACATGGACGCTACCCGAGTAATGGAGCGAAAATCGCACAACTGTTGCGGGCAGTTGCTAATGATTTTGATGCCTAGATGCGACGAAAACAAGAAAGACGCATATGAGTGAAACTACCCGGCGCAAAACCGGAAAAACGGATAGTGTGCTGGCCAGCGCGGTGGATATTGCCCGCGAAGGGCTGGCTCCCATTGCCAAGCCGGAAGAGATCGGTGAACATTTGGGTGCCACTAGCGAGGGTGAACGACTGGTCACTCACAGCTTTGAATGTTTAAAGCCCGGTTATCGCGGCTGGCATTGGGTGGCGGTTTTGGCGCGGGTACCTCGCGGCCGCAAAGCCACAGTCTGTGAAATTGACTTGCTTCCAGGCGAGGACGCCTTGCTGGCGAATCCCTGGGTGCCCTGGGCAGAGCGCTTGCGTCCTCAGGATGTAAAACGCGAGGACGTGCTACCTTACGTACCCGATGATGAACGTCTCGATCAGTCCTATGCGGACACGAACGCCGAAGACTTAGATCGACGTACCCTCGAGGAACTGGGGCTGGGGCGTCCTCGGGTGCTTTCGGCTTGTGGCCGTGCCCAGGCCGCCAAACGTTGGTATCACTCTGAGCAAGGCCCGGCACGGCGCGGGATGACCCGGAAGAAGCTGCCAGAAAATACCTGTTCTACCTGCGGATTTATGTTAAAAGTGGCGGGTAGTATGCGCACTATGTTCGGGGTGTGCAGCAATGAATGGTCAGTCGATGATGGCCGGGTGGTCTCTATGGATCACACCTGTGGCTCCCATTCGGAAACTGACGTTAAAATTGATACTTCCCCTTGGCAGCCTACGCCTGCGCGCCTAGATGAGCTGGATGTGGAACAGGTGGAGATCTAGGGGCTTAAGGGCTCTGACCGGGGTCGCTTAAACCGGCTTTGGTGGGGGACTAGGGGATCTAGCCGAGATTTGCAAACAGGTTACGTATAGCGGGCAAGATTGGAAAAAGCCTGGGAATCTCCCGATAATGAGCCTGTAAGTAACTTCTATGCCCCTGGTGGCGGATTGGACAGTTATCTTGTCTTCTCAAGACACGGCGAAAAAGTCGGATAGTTCCTTAGATCGTTTCTTTAAAATCTCTGAAAGGGGCTCCACCCTTGGGCGGGAAATCCGCGGCGGCCTGGTCACTTTCTTTGCGATGGCCTATATTTTGGTGGTTAATGCCGCGATTTTAGGGGTGGCAGCCCCCAAAGATATTAGCCAGTCAGCAATCGCCGCCGGCACCGCATTGGTTGCCTGTGTAATGACCCTGCTGATGGGGCTAGTCGCCAACTTCCCGCTGGCTTTGGCCTCCGGTATGGGGCTAAACGCGGTGGTGGCTTTCACTTTGGCCAACCCCGAGGCTTTAGGACTCAGTTACCAGGAAGCGATGGGGCTGATCTTTTGGGAAGGCGTGGCTATCACCATCCTGGTGTTGACCGGTTTTCGGGAGGCCGTGTTTAAAGCGGTTCCGGCCCAGCTAAAAACTGCGATTAGCGTAGGTATTGGTCTGTTTATTGCGTTCGTGGGTCTGATTAATGCCGGGATTATTCGTCCCGGAGGCACTCCGGTGCAACTGGGGGTCAACGGCTCCCTGGTAGGCTGGCCGGCTTTGGTATTCTGCGCGGGTCTGATTGTGATCATTGTGCTTTATATCCGCAAGGTACAGGGCGCGATTCTTATCGGGATTGTGGGCGCCACCGTTTTGGCGTTCATTGTGCAGGCTTTCGCCCATTTAGGTTCGCGCGCGGCCGATGAAAAGGCCGTGTCTGCATGGGCCTCTAACGTGCCGCAACTGAAAGGTTCCCCGGTTTCCCTACCTGATTTTTCCACTATTGGTGCGATTGACTTCTTCGGTCCCTTCACCAATCCCCACACCACCGCGGTGGGAGTGGTGCTGCTGATCTTCTCGCTGATGCTCGCGGACTTCTTTGACACTATGGGAACCATGGTGGCCGTAGGTTCGGGCGCGAACCTGCTTGACGAGAACGGCAATCCGCCCAAGACTCGCGAAATTCTGCTGATTGACTCACTTTCGGCGATGGCTGGCGGCCTGGGTGGGGTTTCCTCTAACACTTCCTTCGTAGAGTCGACCTCCGGGGTGGGCGAGGGTGCGCGTACTGGGCTGGCTTCAGTAGTCACCGGCCTACTATTTGGGGTGTCTATGTTCATCGCCCCGCTAGTGGAACTGGTACCTGCTGAGGCCGCCTCTACCGCCCTGGTATTCGTAGGCTTCCTAATGATGGTGAATGTGCGCGATATCGAGTGGACCCGCCCCGATGTGGCGATTCCCGCCTTCATGACCATCATGATGATGCCGTTCGCCTATTCGATTACCGTCGGTATCGGGTTCGGTTTCATCACCTACGTGGTGGTAAAGATTGCCTCCGGACGGATCGCGCGGATCCACCCCCTGATGTGGGTAGTTTCGATTCTGTTCATAATCTACTTCTGCTTGGGACCGATCCAAGCCCTGCTGTCGTAAAGCAGGTGGGGCGAGAGCCTTAAGAAACCAAATAGTCCGTGGGAGTGGCAAGTGCCGCTCCCACGGACTATTTGTTTTATAAGTGTGCTGTAGTGTCCCTTAGCTGGCGCGGTTAGGGCGTTTTGGCTGCTAGAGGCGGTCGATTACGTAGTCTAGGCAGGCAGTTAGCGCCTGGGTATCGGCCACTTCCACATTGGGGAAGCATGCAACCCGAATCTGGTTGCGCCCCAAAGCACGGTAAGGATCAATATCTACGATCCCATTGGCGCGCAGCTGTGCTATTACCTGGTTGGCATCAATATCGTGGAAATCAATCGTCACCACTACCGGGGACTGTTCTTCCGGGGTGGACACGTAGGGGGAGGCATCCGGGTGGGAACTTGCCCACTCGTAGAGTACTGCCGAGGACGCGCGGGTGCGTTTTTCCATTGCCTCCAGACCGCCCTCGGCTAGCATCCATTTCACCTGGTCTTCCCACAAAATCAAGGTGGCAATCGCCGGAGTGTTTAAAGTCTGGTTCTTAACCGAGTTCTTTAACGCCACTGAAAAATCCAGTATCGGCGGAATCCAACGGCCGGCACCCGGGTCTGCTTTGATTTCTTGCGCCCGTTCCTGAGCGGCCGGGGAAGCGAGCGCTACCCACAGCCCGCCCTCGGCGGCGAAACACTTTTGCCCCGAGAAGTAATAAACGTCGGTCTGTGAAATGTCGACCTGGATTCCCCCGGCAACCGAAGTGGCATCTACCAGGTTTAATCCGCCGGCAACTCGCTTTACCGGACTGAGGGCGCCGGTAGAAGTCTCGTGAGCGGGATAGCAATAGGCATCGATTCCCTCTTGTCCGCCGCGCAAAAACGCGATCTCGCTGCTGGTTTCTAGGCCCTGCGCCCTCGCCGATACGCCCCCGAGCTCTAGATAGGGATCTTTAAGGTGGGGCGCCCCGCTGACAGTTTCC
>CAMYAU010000129.1 GCA_947253735.1 uncultured Varibaculum sp.
CGGTATCCCCGCAGGCAATTCCCCAGGTATCGAAGCAGGCCCCGACGTCAATATCACGCTCAGCAGCCTCTCCATTGGCTAGCCCGCAGCAAGTTACCGTGCAGGACTTACCTCAGAGCGCTCCGCTGCCACAAAAGACCCAAGTGCCCTCGGCTACTCCCTCCGCGCCTATTCCGTCGCCAGCAGTTTCATCTGGCTCCCCGAATGCTCAACGTGAGCGTGTATCTTCTACGCCAATACTCTCGTCGACCCCGGCACAAAACACGCCAGTAGATAGAAAACCGGTGCAACCTCATACCCCAGTTGCTGCGCCGGAAACTTCCCGGCCGGACCGTCCCCAAGTACAGCCTGACTTTACAAAAGTGCTGCGCCAGGCTGATTCTTGGGCTCGTAAAGGAGCCAGCAAACTGGCGCTAGCACAACAGCGGGTGGGCAAGACTGTAACTCAGCCCTTCGCTTTAGCGTTAGTACGTGCCCAAGACACTGTTCGCGCCGCGTTTGCAGAGTTCGCTACCGCCCAGTTACAGTCCCGTCCCATTGACCAACAGATCGTAGCTGGAAACCTACCTGCGCCTCTGCGGGAGTTGCGCGATCAGATCACTCACTTTACGAATCTGTATCATCAGCAAACCCCCCTGAGTGAGATCACTAGCAAGTTTGAGCGTGAAATCGTGGAATGCCGGGAAGAGCTGGTCAGATGCCGCCTAATCGTGGAACGGATCCAAAATGATGATCCTCAAAAGTCCACTCGCATCGGCACCGATGTGATGGGGGCTCACAAGTTACTTTCTCGGGCACAGAACCTGATTGAGGACGCTCAAACTATGGAACGGGCCGGGCAGGAAAATGAAGTGCTGAAAGCTACTGTACGCACAGAGAATCTCTTGTTACAGGCACGTAAGATCGTACGACAGGCACATGCGGAAGAAGCCGCCATGCGAGCAGGAGCCAAGGTTACAACCGCCTTGACCTTTGCAGAAAAAGTTGAACCGCTCAGTGAACAAGTTACGATTTTAATGGCAGCAGTTGACGACTATATCGGGGTGCATACCGCGCAAGTGGGGATAGCAGCCCGCACTATGCTTGACCTCGCAAATCGCACGCTGACTCGTCTTGACCGACCTGGTAACCTCGACACTCAAGAAGCTTTGCGGCTACTACAACGCGCGAAACAACAAACCGAGCAGGCTTTGCGTCTCGCCGAAAATGATGTGGCTAAGCGGTCTTAGTTTCAGTATTCGTTTTCCTTACAAGACGCGGGAGGTTCCATTACGGAATCTGCTATTGCCAGGTATGGCAAACGGATCAGCCCCGAGGATTGACTGCGGTGTTTTTAAAGTTACAGCAGAAATATCTGCTCGTAAGCGGTAAACACGGCTACACCTGCCAGTAACAGAGCAAAACACAAAGTTAGGCGGTATTCTTTTGCCCGGCGAGTAAGGACAGGGCCAAGAGCTCCTCCCACCATGGAGGTAAGCGCAAAAACCGCTATTAATACCAGGTCGATATTTAGGGGAACCCCTATCCGCGCCAGCAGGGAAGACGCACAGGAAATTACCATTATCAGCAACGAAGTACCTGCAGCCTGCCGCATATTAAGATGCAGAAAAATCACCAGTGCCGGCACTACTGCAAACCCTCCCCCGACGCCAAAAAATCCCGTCAAAAAACCGATGATCAACGCCGCCAACACCCATTTAAGTAATGGGCTAGGAGATTTTATTTTATCTGCTTTTACTTGCAAGGACTCTTGGGAAACTGCGTCAGAATCTATGGCAGGTTTTTGCGCAGAAAACTCTCCGACGTCCTCCGGAAAAATTTTGCGGTTTCTGTCGCGATACTGGCGCCTTGTAACCATTCCGCGTCTAAGCATAGCGAGTGCTACCACCCCTGCTAACAGCGCGAATAGCAACATTAGATAGTTGCCGGGGGTAAGCACATTAACCCTGCTGCCGGCAATCGATCCGCCGGCGCTAAAGACCGCGAAGAGCAGCCCCCTCCGCCACTGCACATTGCCCGAACACGCATGCGGTATCAGCGAAACCAGCGCAGTCAGCCCCACGATAATCAGGGAGGCTGCCGCCGCCTCATGGGGAGGAAAATGCAGTAAATACACCAGAACCGGGATAAACAGCATTCCCCCGCCTGCTCCCAGCGCCCCCACTATCAGACCGATTGTCAGTCCGATAGCGGCAGCAAACAGTAGAAACATGACTATTTGGCTTTGTCGTATTCCTGCAACGAACACACCCCATAGGTGCGATCGCGAGTAGCCTCTATCGCCTGTACCGCTGCCTGGAACTGAGACATGGTGGTGACAATCGGTTTATCAGCAGCTGTGGTGGCCGTGCGGATTTCATAACCATCCGCCCTTGCCCCAGAAGTGCCGGGAGTGTTAATCACCATATCGATCAATCCGGCGCGGATCATATCCACCACCGTTTGTTCCCCATCAGGGCCGGGTCCTTGGCTGGCTTTGCGCACCTCGATAACCGGTATCCCGTAGCGGCGCAGCAAAGCGGCGGTTCCCGCGGTAGCCATGATGGAGAATCCCAAATCAAATAACCGAGATACTGGCAAAGCTAAGGCCCGTTTATCCTGGTCAGAAACCGATACGAATACGGTACCTTTGGAGGGAAGATTCCCGTAGGCCGCGGTCTGGCTCTTGGCGAAGGCGGTGGGGAAATCCCGGTCATACCCCATAACTTCCCCAGTAGACCGCATTTCAGGGCCTAGAACCGTATCGACAATTCTTCCGTCTTTGTCCCGGAAACGTTTAAACGGTAATACCGCTTCTTTGACCGCGATCGGTCGGCCCGGAGTAGCAAAATCAGAATCATCTGTCGGCAGGTAGCCGCGCTCTTTGAGTTCTGCAATTGAAGACCCCATCATCACCAGAGCAGCTGCCCGCGCCAGGGGCACTCCGGTAGCTTTAGCGACGAAGGGTACGGTACGAGAAGCTCGCGGGTTGGCCTCAATCACATACAACACCCCGCTGACTAGAGCATATTGAATATTAATGAGGCCACGTACCCCTACTCCCGCCGCGATTTTCTCTGTGGAAGTACGGATATGGGCAATAATCGCGTCCGAAAGCGTTATCGGGGGCAGGACACATGAAGAATCCCCAGAGTGGATCCCGGCTTCCTCGATGTGTTCCATCACCCCACCCAGGAACAGTTCCTGGCCATCGTAGAGGGCATCCACATCGATCTCGATCGCATCGTCAAGGAACCGGTCGATCAGCAGCGGCCCGGTCATCACCGTGGGATCTGACAGGTTATAGCGATGCAGGTAAGAGTCGAGTTCTTCCGCGGAATAGAGTATTTCCATTCCCCTTCCTCCCAGCACGAAGGAAGGGCGCACCAAAACCGGGTAACCGACTTTTTCTGCCTGCTGGAAGGCTTGCTCAGCATTAGTCGCAGTCCCATGCGCCGGTGAAGGTAACCCCGCCTCATCGAGTACCCGACCAAAAAGTTCGCGATCTTCCGCAGCGTCAATCGCGCTTGGCGGAGTACCGACAATCGGCACCCCGGCGGCCTGTAGGCGCGAGGCTAAAGATAGCGGGGTTTGCCCCCCAAGCTGCACAATCATCCCCGCTACTGGGCCGGCCGCGCATTCAGCCTCGTAAATTTCCATCACGTGTTCAAAAGTGAGTGGCTCAAAATAGAGGCGCGAAGAAATATCGTAGTCGGTAGATACCGTTTCCGGGTTGCAGTTAACCATTACGGTGTCATAGTCGGATTGCAGTTCCTGGGTGGCGTGTACACAGGAATAATCGAACTCAATCCCCTGCCCAATCCGGTTTGGTCCGGAACCTAAAATAATCACCGCTGGACGTTGACGCGGTTTAACTTCACTGGTCAAGTCGTATGTGGAATAGTAGTAGGGGGTTTGGGCGGGGAATTCACCCGCGCAAGTATCTACCGTCTTGTAAACCGGGCGGATCCCGAAGGCCTTTCGGACTTCGCGCACTACCTCATCGGATACGGAGCGGATCTGCCCAATCTGCAGGTCAGAGAAACCGTGACGTTTCGCCTCTACCAGCAGCTGTGGGGTTATCGCTTCGGCTTCCCGGATTTCTTCCGCGACCTCATTCAGTAAGAACAGCTGAT
>CAMYAU010000130.1 GCA_947253735.1 uncultured Varibaculum sp.
TTTACCCCGGCAGCGAAGAAAGCGAAGATCGGCACCGCCAGTCCCGCGCTAAAGGGATTGACCGCTTCCGTGAGACGTTCGGTTTCTGGCACGGTCTCGCCGGCGCGCTGTTTAGCGGGAACTGTCATCCCCAACAGCACCCCGGAGATAGTGGCGTGTACCCCGGAATCAAACATGAAATACCAGGTAACAATGCCGAGGGGGACTAAAATCCACCAGCGTCCCCAGCGTTTTTGCGCGAGGAAACCGAAAACAGCGGCGCAGACAAATGCCAGCAGGAGGGAAATAAATTTCATTCCGGTGGCATAGAAAATGGCGATTACTAAAATCCCACCCAAGTCATCGGCTACTGCCAGGGTTAGCAGGAAGGTGCGAGCCGCTAGGGGAAGGCCACGTCCAAAGATCTGCAAAATCGCCACCGCAAAGGCAATATCGGTGGCGGTGGGAATCGCCCAACCATGCCAAGCATTATCGCCAGAGATAGCGGTGCCTACTAGATAGACCGCGGCCGGGCCGATCATTCCGAAGCCGGCTGCGATAATCGGCATTGCCGCCACTTTAATGTTGTGCAGGGAACCTATCGCGAATTCTTGTTTGAGTTCTAGCCCTACGGCGAAGAAGAACAGGGTGAGAATCCCATCTTGCGCCCATTCGTGTACCGCTAGGTGTAGGCCCAGGGAGCGGGGACCAAACTCGAAGTTAGAAAGCGCCAGATAGCCTTCCCGCACCGGGGAGGGAGCATTTGCGAGAATTAGTGCCAAGATGGCGGCGGCAACCAAAATTATCCCGGCCACAATGTCGTTAGCTAATACTCTTTTTATGGAGGTAATGACCCCGTGAGGCGAATCCTCGCTGTAATCTTTGGGGGAGGGTGCTGCTAAATCCTGGTAGTCGGGGGGACTTACCAGGTCTTCCACCTCTTTTTCTAGCGGGAAATAATGAATATCACGCTTGGCGTCTTTTTCTGCGGATTCTTTGCTATTGTCTCCATATTTTTCACGCATGGGACCATGCTATCGGTTATTCGTTTCGACAATCTTGGGTGGCTAAGGTTTAATATGGAGTGGCGCTTTACAAAAGGTGTTTACTTTTGGTAAAACAAACTTGACCGGTGCGCAATAGTGCACCCTGGGATGTAAACTCCCTGCTAAAGCCCCCGTAGCCCAATCGGTAGAGGCAGCTGACTTAAAATCAGTCCAGTGTCGGTTCGAGTCCGACCGGGGGTACCATCCATTGTTCTTGCGGAACTCATCCAGAAACTTTTAAGAAACTTTCGCTATTAATTTATTTAGTGGCGCTGCTTCCAGCTCTGGCATTTGCCGGAGGGTGACTATCCAGTTACTGGACGGAAGCGGCTGGTAACTGAAGAAAGAGAGATCCAGATGGCTAATCCGGTTATGAATCAAGTGGGCGAGCAGATGCGTCGCACTCCCGCCGGTTATCCCGAAATGCCTGGTTACCAGGTAGGAGGGGATGCACGTTCCGCTAATCCGACCTATCCACAGTCCGCTACCCCCGGTGTTGACTCCCAACCTACTTTTGCGCAAGCCGAGCATATGGGTGCTTCACAAACTGTTTCTCGTCCTATGACCTTGGACGACGTGCTGGTGCGTACCGGTTTGAGTTTCGGAGTGATGGTACTGGCAGCTGCAGCTTTGTGGTTTTGGGGAGTAAATGACCTGACCGCTAACGCAGGTACAATGCTCACCATTTCTTCCGTTTCTGCTTTGGTGGCTTTCGCACTGGTGTTGGTGTCTTCTTTCCGCCGTAAGCCGTCAGCGGCGATCACCTTGGGGTATTCCTTCTTCGAGGGACTATTTATTGGTGGTATTTCGGCGTTCTTTGAGATGGCCTATCCGGGGATCGTGGTGCAGGCCTTGATCGGGACAATAGCGGTATTTGCCACTTGTCTAGTGCTATTTAAGTCGGGATTGGTGCGGGTCAACTCCAAGTTCATGAAAATTATGTTGCTGGGGATTGTCTCGATTGTGGTCTATCGCCTCCTGGCGATGGTGCTGGCATTGGTAACTCCTTCCAGCTCGGTAGGTAACCTGGATCAAATCACGGTAATGGGACTACCTCTAGGGCTGCTGGTGGGATTATTTGCGGTAATCTTCGGGGCTATGTCGCTGATCTCTGATTTCGATATGGTGCGCGAGGGCGTGCGTCTGGGCGTAGACAAAGATATGGCTTGGAGCTGTGCTCTGGGAATCATGGTCACGGTGGTCTGGCTCTACATTGAGATTCTGCGTATCATCGCGATTTTTAGAGATAACTAACCGGTTATCTAAATAAATAACTTGCTTTGGGGCGACTACTATAAGCTGTAGTCGCCCCAAAATATTTTTAGGAAGGAATCTTGCTGTGCCGGTGATTGTAAGAACCCCGACCTTGGTTGATGCTGCCGGCGCAGCTATGGCGCATCGCCGGATATTAACCGAAACTATTGGCAGTCAGGCTCCGGAAAGTTTTTGGGAAACGCACAGCGAGGAAGCACTCCTTAGTTACTGGCATCAGCAGATTTTGCAGACTAAGGGACGCCGAATAGCGTTTGCTTCCCGGGGGCGGCAAGTCGTTGGTATGGCCTATGTAACTCCCTCACCCCAAAATGATCATCAGTTAGGGCCGGCTCCTCGTGCCCTCGACATTGCGTTCTTTGGGATTATCCGTCAGTTTTATTCCCCGGATCTTGCTCAACGGCTGCTGGACTATGTACTAGATGCTGATACTCCCGCGCAAGCCTGGGTGCTGCGTTCTGACCAGGTTAAACGCCGTTTTTTGCGGGTGAATGGTTTTACTTTGGATGGGCTGAGCCTGATTGATGAGGAGTCGGGGGAGACAATTTCTCGGATGACCCGCTAGCTAGTAACTTTTTTGAAAATGGAGCCCTTCCAGGGACGGGAGGCTACCATAATCGCTTAAATATAAAACGCGTCACGCTCTTAGCTAGTGGTTTGTTTGCTAGTTGCGTGACGCTGCTAGGGTTGAGTTATGAAATCTCGTCTCGAACGATTTTCGCAAGCAGGTCGCCGGTTGCTCAGTGCTCTTTCACGTCCGCAAACCGGATCTACTCCTTCGCTTGCGGACGGAAACTATAGCCAGGATTTAGCGGAAGTAAAACCTAATAGTGAACCGGTTACCGAAAAAGAGGCTGTGCCACTAACTTTGCGGGTAGCTGCAGATTGGGCTTGGCGCTTGCTGGTGGTCGCGATGGCTTTTGCCGGCTTCCTTTATGTGGCGGTTAAATTCCAGGTAATCGTGGTTCCGGTAGCGATCGCCGTTCTGCTTTCAGTATTGCTAGAGCCGGTGTTGCGAATCCTATACGTAAAATTGCATTTACCGCGGACTTTGGCGGCGGCAGTTACCTTAATTATTGGGTTGGGGATTGTAACTGCGATGATTTCGGTCTCCAGTACCCAATTGGCTAGCGAACTTCCTAATCTAATCGCCCATACGAAAGAGGGCGTGGATGAGGGCATTCACTGGCTAGCTACCGGTCCGCTGAAGATGGATACCGAGACGGCTACCCGGTTGTGGGAGCAAGCCCAAGACCAAATTCAAAGCTATGCCCGTAAGAATGCTTCTTGGCTGGCATCTAATGCTTTAGGAACCATGTCTGCGGTGGCGGGAGCCTTCACCGGGGCGCTAACCGCGCTATTTTGCCTATTCTTCTTCCTTAAAGATGGGCGTAAAATTTGGCAATGGTTTTTGCGGCTGACTCCGCGTTCGGCGCGTCATCCCTTAAATGAGGCGGCGATTCGCGGCTGGGTCACCCTCGGTGCCTATACTCGCACCCAGTGCCTGGTAGCGGCGATTGATGCCGTCGGTATTGGGGGCGGTGCCTATGTGATTGGGGTTCCGCTCGCGATACCCCTAGCTATTTTGGTGTTCTTGGCGTCCTTCGTGCCAATTTTGGGAGCGATCCTCTCGGGAATGATGGCGGTAGCGATCGCCTTGGTTGACAAAGGTTTCACCACTGCCTTGATTATGCTGGTTATTATTTTGGTGGTTCAGCAGGTGGAATCGAATCTGCTGCAACCGGCATTAATGTCTAATGCGGTTAGTCTGCATCCGGTGGCGG
>CAMYAU010000131.1 GCA_947253735.1 uncultured Varibaculum sp.
CCGGAAACTGCTAACAGTCCCCCCAACGCCAAGCCTGCCATCGTTAAGGCGGACACTAGAATATTCTTTTTCCTACTCATGCTCATACTGAAATCCTACCAAGCGGTAAGATTAAAGCAAGGTGATAGCAGCTATTTGCTTGAGAGCTTAGTCATAACCGCTCGGCAGCCAAAACTAAGACATCAAACCTGCAGGTAAAAGCCAAAGGGGCTTACCTAGCTAGAAAAGCTAGGTAAGCCCCTTATGAGAACTCAACTATTTAGATTAGAGATTCAGACCGAAAGAATCCTCAAAACTAATGCCGGCCAAAAAGTCGTCATCACTATCAGGAATCTTAAAGTCGTTAGCAGACCAACCCATCTTGGCCATCGCTTCCTCGGTAGGTTCTACGCTCGCATCCCGGAACATAGACAGACCGGTACCTGCCGGAATCAACTTACCGATAATCACGTTCTCCTTCAGGCCTACCAGCGGGTCCTTCTTCGCCGCCATCGCAGCATCAGTTAGCACCTTGGTGGTCTCCTGGAAGGAAGCAGCCGATAGCCACGAGTCGGTAGCCAGCGAAGCCTTGGTAATACCCATCAGTTCCGGACGGGCCGAAGCCGGTTCCCCGCCCTCGGAAACTACCTTACGGTTAATAGAGCGGAACCGAATCGAATCCACCAAAGTACCCGGCAACAGGTCAGTGTCCCCCGACTTCAGCACAGTTACCCGCCGCAGCATCTGACGCACAATCACTTCAATGTGCTTGGAGTGAATATCCACGCCCTGCGAACGGTAAACCTCTTGTACCTCGGTAACTAGCTGACGTTGGGTAGCGTTCACACCCAAAATCCGCAGTACCTTCTTCGGATCCAAACGACCCTCAGTCAGCTGCTGACCGACCTCTACATGCTCACCGTCGCTAACAATCAGTTTCATACGACGTGAGGCCTCGATAATCAGATCTTCTTGACCATCGTCACGCACCACTACCAGATGCCGAGGCTCACCAGGTTCGTCAACCACTTTGACTCGCCCTGCAGCCTCAGTAATCAGCGCCTCACCCTTAGGGGTACGAGCCTCGAAGAGCTCCTGTACACGTGGCAATCCCTGAGTAATATCGGCGGCACCCGCAGCGCCACCGGTGTGGAAGGTACGCATCGTTAGCTGGGTCCCGGGCTCCCCAATGGACTGGGCAGCAATAATCCCTACCGCTTCACCAATATCAACTCGTTTACCAGTAGCCAGCGAACGCCCATAGCAAGAGGCACAGGTGCCAGCCTCAGACTCGCAGGTCAAAACGGAACGTACCGGGATCTCGGTAACACCCGCCTCAATCAACACGTCGATCTCGGCGTCACCCACATCGGTACCCTTTGCAAATACCAGGTTCCCATCTTTATCGGTAACATCCTTGGACAAGGTACGTCCATAGGCGGTGGTTTCGACAATATCCAGTTTATAAACCTGGCCATCTTCGGTAACGCCACCAATCGGCAGTACTAGGCCGCGGCGAGTGCCACAATCCTGTTCCCGCACGATAACGTCCTGCGAAACGTCCACCAGACGACGAGTTAAGTAACCCGAGTCCGCGGTACGTAGCGCGGTATCAGCCAAACCTTTACGCGCGCCGTGGGTAGCAATGAAGTATTCCAACACCGACAGACCGGAACGGTAGTTCGACTTAATCGGCTGCTCAATCAGCTTCTGCTTGGGGTCGGCCACCAAACCACGCATACCAGAGATCTGCCGAATCTGATCCCAGTTACCACGAGCACCAGATGAAACCATCCGGTTAACCTGGTTACGCGCCGGGAAATTATCCCGCATTGCCTGAGCAACTTTAGCTGTACATTCAGTCCACAAATCCACCAGTTCGTTGTAGCGGTCCTGCGCGGTAATCAAACCAAGATCGGCGTCCTCTTGCACCTGGGCGGCTTTTTCGTCGTACTCGGCGAGAATCTCCACCTTGGCCGGCGGTTCCACTACGTCAGCGAAGCCGATAGTAGTACCTGACCAAGTTGCCCAGTGGAAACCAGTCTCTTTCAACGCATCCAAAGAGGCTGCCACATTGCCCTTGTCGTAGCGTTCAGCCAAAGTATTGACAATCCGAGACAGTCCCTTCTTGTCTACCTGCTCGTTTACGAATGGGTAGGAAACTGGCAGTGCCTCATTGAAGAAGCAACGCCCAATCGAGGTTTCAAACTCCACCGGATCGCCCTCTTCGAAGCCTTCCGGAGCCTGCCAACCCTTCGGCGGCACCGTGCCCGGCTCGAAACGAATAAGCGCAGTAGCGTTAATATCCAGGCGGTTCTGGTCGAAAGCCATAATGGCTTCACCCAGCGAGGAGAACTTGGGGGTAATCGGGTTTCCATCCTCGTCGGTCGGAACCGGTAGTGCCGGATCCGGATCCGAGGTCAAGTGGTAAATACCGATGACCATATCCTGCGAAGGCATAGTTACCGGGCGGCCATCAGCCGGCTTCAAAATGTTATTCGAAGACAGCATCAGAATCCGTGCCTCAGCCTGAGCTTCCGCACCTAGCGGCAGGTGCACAGCCATCTGGTCACCGTCAAAGTCCGCGTTGAAAGCACCACAAGCTAGCGGGTGCAGCTGAATCGCTTTACCCTCAATCAAGATGGGCTCGAAGGCCTGAATGCCTAGACGGTGCAAGGTAGGAGCGCGGTTCAGTAACACTGGGTGCTCGGTAATTACCTCATCAAGGACATCCCACACCTGCGGACGCTGGCGTTCCACCATCCGTTTCGCGGCCTTGACGTTCTGAGCTTCTTGCCGCTCTACCAGCCGTTTCATTACGAACGGCTTGAACAGTTCCAGAGCCATCTGCTTGGGCAGACCACACTGATGCAGCCGCAGCTGCGGACCTACCACGATGACGGAACGACCAGAATAGTCCACCCGTTTACCCAACAGGTTCTGGCGGAAACGTCCCTGCTTGCCTTTGAGCATATCGGAAAGCGACTTCAGCGGACGGTTACCTGGACCAGTAACCGGACGTCCCCGGCGACCATTATCAAATAGGGCGTCCACCGATTCCTGCAGCATCCGCTTTTCATTATTCACGATAATCTGGGGAGCACCCAGATCCAGCAGTCGCTTTAAGCGGTTATTCCGGTTAATCACCCGGCGGTACAGATCGTTCAGGTCGGAGGTCGCAAAGCGTCCCCCGTCCAATTGCACCATCGGGCGCAAATCCGGCGGAATCACCGGGATACGGTCTAACACCATCGATTCCGGTTTATTTCCGGTCTGTAAGAACGCAGACACCACTTTAAGCCGTTTGAGGGCACGAGTCTTACGCTGGCCAGTCCCAGTTTCGACTTCCTCTTTCAGCTTCTCAGCCTCGGCCTTTAGATCGAAATCCCGGAGGCGCTTTTGGACTGCCTGCGCCCCCTTATCGCCCTTGAAGTAAATGCCGTAACGCATCTCCAAGTCGCGGTAGAGCCGCTCGTCACCCTCCAGGTCTCCAACCTGCAGTTCCTTAAAGCGGGTGAAGACCTCGTCGCGGCGAGCCAACTCGCGATCCATCTTCCGCCGAATCTGAGTAACTTCTTTATCAGCGGCTTTACGGATCTTTTCCTTTTCAGCATTCTTGGCGTCCTTGGCCTCCAACGCCGCCAAATCCTTCTCCAGTTTTTCCTGGCGAGCCATAATTTGAGCCTCACAGCGCTCCGTAAAACGCTGTTTCTCCAGGCTAAGCTCATTCTCTAGGTTCGGCAGATCCTGGTGGCGAGCATCCTCATCCACCTCGGTGATCATATAGGCCGCGAAATAAATAACTTTCTCTAGGTCTTTCGGCGCTAGATCCAGCAAATAACCCAACCGGGAAGGCACACCCTTGAAATACCAAATGTGGGTGACGGGAGCAGCCAATTCAATATGGCCCATACGTTCGCGGCGCACTTTAGAGCGAGTAATCTCTACCCCACAGCGTTCACAAACGATCCCCTTATTACGCACCCGCTTGTAATGTCCACAGGCACATTCCCAGTCCCTGGTGGGGCCGAAAATCCGTTCACAGAACAGGCCATCCTTTTCCGGCTTCAGGGTGCGGTAGTTAATAGTTT
>CAMYAU010000132.1 GCA_947253735.1 uncultured Varibaculum sp.
GGACTTCCAGAGTGTAGCTCGCCATTCAAGACCCATTGTTCCTGCTCGCTTGAGTGCGCGCCGTATCGATTTGGAGATTCGCTCATACTTCCTCCCGTAGCCGTATTGCCTTTATTGTAAAGGCTAATTTGGGTTTCCATCCCAAATAATAATTTGCCCTGGTAGATATGGCACCAATTCCTGTCCGCGCGCTACGCGCGAGCTTGGGAATTTAGTGAGCGGTGAGACCTCACCGGTGGGCGCGGCAGAAAACACCCGCCCCCGTCCTCGTTCATAAATATTAAGCCGCTCTTGCAGGCGCTGGTTTTCGGCGGCTAAACGAGCAGCCGCACGCTGCAGCTCCAGCACTCGTTTTATTCCTGCCAGGTTAATACCTTCTTCTTGAGAAAGACGCTGTACTTCACGCAGTTCCGCAATATCTTCTGCGGTATAACGGCGCCCCCGCCCCTTAGTGCGCCTAGGAATTACCAATCCGATGCGATCGTATTGCCGCAGAGTTTGCGGATGCATCCCCGCCAGCTCTGCGGCAACCGAGATCACATAGAGCGTTTCCACCGCGGCAGCCATTATTGCCGCTCCAACTGACTGCGGGGATCAAAGTCCGGGTGATCTGCACTAATCGCCTCACCCAATTGTTTTGCAATATCGATTACCCGGCTAGAAGGTTTGCGCGGATTCACTATCCGCACGGTAGCTACTACATCTAAGCCATCTATTCCTTTACCGCGCATACGCAGCTTAGTACCGCTATCGGCTCCGGCAGGGATCTTAATAGTTGCCTGCCTGCCGCCTAATAGCGGCACTTTAACCTTGGCACCCGCGAGCGCTTCCGCCGCTGTAACCGGCAACTGCATTTGCAGGGATTTTCCGTCAAAGGAATACACCGGATCAGGAGTAACGTGAACTGTCACTACCAGGTCCCCGTTTCCTCCCGGCCCGGGCCGCCCTTTTCCACGCAGACGCAGTTTCTTACCGTCGCGAATCTTGCTAGGAATTCGCACGGTCATACTCTTGCCATCTACCGCCAACTTCATGGTGCTACCCACCATCGCGGTGCGAAAATCTAAGGTAACTTCAGCAGCTAGATCCGGGCCTTTACCACCACCGGGATAGCCGGAAGTTCCTGCCCCAAAAGGAGCGGATGCTCCGAAGCTAGCGCGCCCTCCCCCGGAAAACAGGGAACCAAACATAGAGCCGAGGTCACCCTCACCAAAGTTGATCCTAGCGGAGCCGCCCCCGGGAACGGTTCCGCCCCCAAACATAGCGCCTAATACGTCTTCGAAGCCTCCGGCCCCACCACGACCTGAAGCGGGGCCGGCGCTGAAACGGGCACCACCGCCCGCCATAGCGCGAATAGCGTCATATTGGCGCTTTTGCTCGGGATCAGACAGTACCTGGTATGCCTCTCCGATCGCTTTAAATTTTTCTTCGGCAGCCTGGTCACCCGGGTTTTGATCCGGGTGATATTTGCGTGCCAGTTTTCGGTAAGCCTTCTTAATTTCGGCCTGATCTGCCTTTTTCGATATCCCCAGAGTGCGATAGAAATCTTTCGCAACCCAATCTTGTCCGGCCATGAATGCTCACCTCCTTTATCCCTAATCTGGGTTATTTACTATTACTTTTGTCGCTCGCAGTACCTGTTCACCCACTTTGTAGCCAGGCTGAAGCACCTGGGCGATACTGGGCTCACCCTCCCCGCCACTTTGCGCCATCATGGCTTCATGCACGTTGGGGTCAAACTCATCACCGGTATTGCCATAGCGAGTTAAACCAAAATTGGTCTCAAGCGTGTTTTCCAATTTGTTGGCGATCGATTCGAAGGGCCCTTTGAGATCCCCCGCCTCCCGCGCCGCTTGCACATCGTCGAGAACGCTCAGCAATACTTGCAGTACCGCTTTTTGCCCATCTGTCCGGTGAGCAGACATCTCGGTCTTGCTACGCTTGACATAACCAGAGTATTCCTGCTGCAAGTTATAGTTTTCCGCCCGTGCCCGAGCCAACTGTTCCGTTAACTGCGTCACTTGGTCTTTCAACTGTTTTAACTCGCCACTTACATCTTCGGATTCGCTCTCCTGCGGAGCATCGGCTTCTTCTTGCGCCTCAGCAGGTCCATTTGGAATTTCTTCCCCTAGACGCGCAGCCAAATCCGCAAAAGCGGAGTCTTCATCCTGATGCTCGGTGTTTTCCGGTTTAGCACTATCAACGGAAGTTGCTTCCGCGTCACTTCCCGCGCTAAGTGGGATTGATGACTCCAGGGTGCCGCCGTCCTGAGAATCCGGGGCCTGCGACACAGAAGCATCCGCATTATTTTCTGATTCTGGATCCGAAGTGGGATTCAATGGGTCTTTCACCTTGATCTTTATCCTCCGTTTTCCATTTTTCTCTTCCAAAGTTCTTCCTCCTGCCAGTGGGGCGCCCACTGTCGCGAGCGCCCCAGACAGCTTGAGTCTAAAGAGTTACTTATCTTCGCCCTCTTCATCGACAACTTCCGCATCGATTACGTCATCCTCGGCCCCGGTGCCAGCATCCCCAGCTCCGGTTCCAGCCTCTGCCTGGCTTTGCGCCGCTTCGGCCTGAGTTTGTGCGTAGAGGGTTTCCCCAATCTTCTGCGACTTGGTGTTGAGTTCTTCCATCGCGGTCTTTACGGCCTCGATGTCTTCGCCTTCCAAAGCCTTCTTGACCTTGTCGGAAGCTTCGCGTACCTCTTTGGCGATTTCCTCGGGTAGCTTCTCAGCGTTATCTTTTAGCAGTTTCTCGATCGAGTAAACCGTCTGTTCCGCCGAGTTACGCAAATCAGCTTCTTCGCGCCGCTTCTTATCCTCTTCTGCGTGCGCTTCCGCCTCTTTAACCATGCGGTCGATCTCTTCCTTGGAAAGCGCCGAACCTCCAGAAATAGTCATCGACTGTTCCTTGTTGGTGTTCTGGTCTTTCGCCGAGACATGCACAATCCCGTTGGTGTCGATATCGAAGGTAACCTCGATCCGCGGTACCCCCATCGGTGCGGGCAAAATCCCGGTGAGCTGGAAAGTACCTAGCGACTTGTTATCGCGAGTAAAGGTACGTTCCCCTTGGAACACCTGAATCAGTACCGAATCCTGGTTGTCTTCCGCAGTGGAGAAAATCTCCGAATGCTTAGTAGGAATCGCGCTATTGCGCTTGATCAGGGTGGTCATCACTCCGCCCTTGGTTTCAATCCCCAGCGACAAAGGAGTCACGTCAATCAGGAGGACGTCGCTGCGGTCACCCTGGATAATCCCAGTTTGCAGCGCGGCACCGCTGGCCACGACTTCATCGGGGTTAACCGACTTATTAGCTTCTTTTCCACCGGTTAGGGTCTTCACCATCTCGGCTACTGCCGGCATCCGGGTGGAGCCACCTACCAAGACCACATGGTCAATATCGGAAACGTGGATCTTGGCGTCGGCAATAACCTGCTCGAAGGGCTTACGGGTGCGTTCTAGCAGATCCTGAGTCATTTCTTCGAAGCGGGCGCGAGTAAGACGTTCATCTAGGTGAACCGGACCAGACTCGGCCATTGACAGGTACTGCAAAGAGATCTGGGTAGAGGTAGCCGAAGAGAGTTCCTTCTTGGCCTGCTCTGCGGCATCGCGCAGACGCTGGATTGCAATCTTGTCGTTGGACAGATCCACACCAGTATTGGTTTTCACGGTACTGATTAACCAATCCACAATCCGCTGATCCCAGTCGTCGCCGCCCAGACGGTTATCCCCGTTGGTGGCGCGTACCTCGATAGTGGAGAAGCCGTCCTCGTCTTTCATTACTTCCAGCAAGGAAACATCGAAGGTACCTCCACCCAGGTCGAAAACCAAAATGGATTCATCCTTTTCACTCTTTTCCAAGCCGTAGGCAAGAGCTGCGGCGGTCGGTTCGTTTACCAGACGCAACACGTTAAGTCCCGCGATTTTACCGGCATCTTTGGTGGCCTGGCGCTGCGCATCGTTGAAGTAGGCCGGCACGGTGATTACCGCGTCCTGTACCGAATCCCCCAAGTATTCTTCAGCATCTTTCTTCAGTTTGCTCAAGATAAAGGCACTGA
>CAMYAU010000133.1 GCA_947253735.1 uncultured Varibaculum sp.
AGGAACCGCATTTACCTGCGCTAACGCGCCAAAAATTGCGATAGAGGAAACTGTCTCAGCTTTGGCGGAAGTTTTCCCGTTAACGGCCCCCCGGTTCCTAGCCCAAGGGGTCCTCTGGGAACAGCTACACCTTTTGGCGCAGCAACTTTATCAACCGGGAGCCCGGATTGTGCGACTAACCCGACCCGAAGATTTTACTTGTCCTACAAGGGGAATGCTTTCTCGCACCCGGTTGCGCCAGACACTAGCGGAGGCTCAAAAACCGTTTTCTTTTCACCGCTAAAGGACGCAGCGCGCAATATTCTTTTATTTAGCGAAAACCGCGAAACTATTAGTAGTTAGCCAACTTTCCTAGCGCAGTGCCTCAGCGACAGCTTCTTGCAGTTTCAGGGGGGTCAGAGGGCGCTCTACCGATTTGGCTCCCGCCCACCCAACTAGCCAGGAATCTTGTTGCCGGGCAGTCAAAATCAGGATAGGAGGCAACGCTTCTTCTGTCTCTTGTAGAGACCGTGCCACCGAAATACCAGAAATCTTAGTGGCTTCTCCATCAAGAATTAGCAGATCGTAGCAATTGTTATGTACTTTATCCTGAGTGATGGTGGCAGTGGCGGTCTCGTCCCAAGTTATTTTGGGTAGGTCGGCGGAAGGCTTAATCCCCACGGAATCAATTACTTGCCGGCGCACCTCACGGTCATCGCTGTACAACAAAATCTGTAGATTCTTTTCCGCTTCCGCCATATTCTTCTTCCTTAGGTCAGCGCTTACAAGGACTTTTGGCTCTCATTGTATCCGACTATCCCCCGCTTGCGTTCTTTAGGCACGATTCCGGCTGGATTTATTTAAATCTAGTGCCCCGTCGGCAGCCCAATAAGCTTTTAGCTGCTAGCTTATTTATCGAAGCTGCAAGAATAGGACTTTGCGCCTAAACTATACAGAGAAGCCGCTCAGCCGGAGGGAGGCTAGGCGGATCCTAAAACAACAAAGGAGACCCATTTTCATGGAGAAATACACGCTTCCAGAACTGCCCTACGATTACGCTGCTCTCGAGCCGCATATTTCTGGCAAGATCATGGAACTTCACCATGACAAGCACCACAATACCTATGTGAACGGTGCTAATGCTGCTCTAGAAAAACTGGCGGCCGCTCGCGAAGCCGGTGATCTAGCAGCAGTCAACCAGTACTCAAAAGATCTAGCTTTCAACCTGGGCGGACACACCAACCACTCGGTTTTCTGGACAAACATGGGTCCTGACTGTGGCGGGCAGCCCGAAGGAGAGCTAGCCGCTGCAATCACCGAAAACTTCGGTTCCTTTGAGGCTTTCAAGAAGCATTTCTCGGCCGCAGCCACCGGTCTACAAGGCTCCGGCTGGGCAGTCCTAGCCTGGGATTCCATTTCTTCTCGCCTCATCATTTTCCAGCTTTTCGATCAGCAGGGCAACGTACCTGTCGGGGTAACTCCGCTGCTGATGCTGGATATGTGGGAGCACGCTTTCTACCTGGACTACCAGAACGTGAAAGCTGACTACGTGAAGGCCTGGTGGAATGTGGTGAATTGGGAAAACGTTGCCGCCCGTTTCGAAAACGCCGAAAAGAACTTTAAGTCCCTAATCAACCTGGCCTAGCAGCCGCTCCGCGTAGCTATTAAAAAACACGCCAGATTGAGCGTGCGAACGGATTTTACCTCGCGCCCCGAAATCCGGAAAATGCTCTGGCATTTTCACGGATTTAGTGCCCGAGGCCTACCCCTCGGTATAAATCCGTCCGCTCGCTCTGCTTGTCTTGTTGCACCTTTTGTAACTAGCGCGGGGGATAGATTTTATCCGAGCAGGCGCGGTGGGCATAAGAATTTGGAAAACGTTGCTACGTTTTCCAAATTCTTGGGCGGGAGGAAAAATCTATCCCCCGCGCTCAAGATCCAAGAACGATTACCCGAGGCGGGTGCTGGTTTGCTTGGCACCAATGTCATAAATAGCGATACGCGCAGGATGTGCTTTCGCCCCTTGGCGCTCGTCCTCAGCGGGATCTATCATCACCATCCGCGAACCGACCGGCACCCCCAGGAACTGCGGGGTGGTCTGCACTGTAGAGGGGGTGGAAAGCATTTTCTCACCGGGCCAAGAACTGGATACCTTAGACCATCTACCTTGCTCGTAGATGGCCGCAGTCAAATGCACCCCGGGGAAATCATCAGGTTCTAGATTAGGGCCTTTCCCCTGGTAGAGCATTATTATTTGTTTCGTTTTCGGGGCAGGCAGCGTGGGATCGATACTTACCTGCGGCTCGGTGCCGGGGGCTCCAGTGATTTTGAGTCCCTTAGGTAATTTGTTGAAAGATTTACTGATTTTCTTGGCTGATTTCAACGCGGAAATATCATATAAATCCATGGCGCTAATAAGGTCAATCACGAATACCATAGTGGAGTTAGCGGGAATGCTTTTAGCAGCTTCTCCTTGGAAACCCAGCTGTGGAGGAACCGCGATCTGTATCCGTGAGCGCAACTTCTTACCGATTAAAGCCTGTTTCCAACCGGGAATAACTTCACTCATCGCATACCCTTGGGCAGACTCACCCATCCTAAAGGTACTCATCACGGTTTTTCCGTCCCACAGGTTACCTAAGACATCCATTAGTACCTGGTCTTTTGCGGTAACCGGACGACCATCGCCCTCGTGAAGTACCCGGACCTGCAAATCGCCAGGAGCATTTCCCGTTCCGGCTTCCATTCGGGGAGCTTTACCTATTTCGCCTGAGACTGCCGGAAACTTTCCTTTCACCTCCGAAGCCGAAGCATCAGATCTCTTCGAAAAAGAGCATCCTGAGAGAGCGGAAAGACTCAGGGAAGCCAGTAATATGAGAATTACTCCCCGCATTACCCGCGCACGTATCGCTTGTGCGGAAAGCTTAGAAGCATCCAGGGCCATAGCTACCAGGTTTTAGAGAGTGCCAATAATATCAATAACATATGCTTGCCCCTCTTGGCTGAGAGCTAGGCGTGAACCAACAGTCTTTCCTGCTAGTTCTTTGTCTAGTCCCAGTTCTGCAAGAGTTCTCCCCCCTAGCGGCATCGGAGTTTGATTACCCCAGGTAGAATCAGTTTTACCTTCTGGACCCAGCCAGGTTTGATGCACAATTACGGCATCGCTGGCTTTTAATGGTTCGCCTGTACCTTGTGCTAGTACGGTTATCGTGCGTTCCTTAGGCAGCTGCGCTGTATTTACTTTCAACTGGGGTTTTGCCCCGGGTTTACCATTAACTTCTAGGCCGGGAAGATGCTCTCCGGTGTCCTTGGCTTCGCTCAGTTGCTTCTGACCTTTCTGCATTTGAGCAGCAGAGAAGCACTTCAAAGTATCCACTACGAATACCAGGGTAGATCCGCCAGGAATTCCATTGTTACCTTGATCTCCATATCCCAGTTTAGGCGGGATTACCAACAGGGTACGTGATTCTGGCTTGGCATCTTTGAGTCCCTGTCCCCAGCCTGGAACTACCTGCTTTAGAGAGAATACGACAGGATTTCCGCGGTCGAAACTGGAATCAAATTTTTTCCCATTCCATAATTGCCCGTGATAGTTAACCTTAACTACCGCGTCTTGGCCGCAGGCTTCTCCTTTTCCTTCTTTAAGGGTGACAACTTTCAATTCTTTGCTCGGGGTTCCTTCCCCGGCACTAACCTTGGGGGCCTTACCGTATTCCCCCTCGACTTTTACCCCGGAATCATTAGTGCTGCAAGCGGTGAGGGCGCCGCCAATTAATGCCCCCATCAAGGCGAGGGAAGCAAGAGAAGATGAAAGTTTACGTTTCACGGCTAGGTCCTATCT